>NZ_JBPQTV010000110.1:0-18944 GCF_051386515.1 Streptomyces sp. URMC 123
CGCTGCCCTGGGACCCGAACATGCCGGAGGTCCAGTACTGGTTCATCTACATGCTCCCGCCGGGGCGGAGGTCAGGACAGCGCGGGCGCCGGCGGCTCGGGCTGCGGTGCCTTGGGCGCGCGGGACGCCTTGCGGGAGCGGCCCAGGGCCCGCACCACCGGCTTCTCGACGTAGAAGTGGAGGAGCGCGGCGAGGCCCAGGCTCAGCGCGAGGGCGAGGAGGGTGAGCCCGATCGCGGCCGGGGTGTCCCACTGCCGGTAGTAGCCCAGGTCACCGCCGAGGAAGCGGTGCCCGTACTGGATGACCAGGTAGTGGATGACATAGAAGGCGAAGGTGAGCTCGCCCAGCAGCACCATGGTCCGGGTGCCGAGCCAGGACCGGGTGCCGCGGACGTCACCGGCGGCGAGTGAGCCGAGCAGCAGGGCGATCAGCGGGACCGTCGGCGCGAACCGGGACAGCGAGAACGGCAGCGCGAAGGACAGCGCGAACGCGCCGGCGAACAGCAGCGCGCACACCCCGGGGGTCGGGCCGGCCCAGCGGCCGCGCATCACGATCTGCGCCATGAGGATGCCGAGCGCGAACTCCATCAGCCGCACCGGCGGGAGCATGTAGATGAACCAGTACTGGACCTCCGGCATGTTCGGGTCCCAGGGCAGCGCCGGGTGCGAGGGCAGCAGCAGGGCGATGGCGGGCACGGCCGCGGCGACGACGGACAGGCCCAGCACCCAGGTCCACAGCCGCTCGGCGCGCACCTTGGAGAAGTACGCGAACAGGAACGGGAACGCGGCGTAGAACAGCATCTCGCAGGAGAGGGACCACGCCACCGGGTTCATGCTGCCGTACTCGTGGTAGTCGGGGAACCACGACTGGACGAGCAGCAGGTTGGTGAGGAAGCCGTCCCACACCGACCGGCCCATCGTGGGCTCCTGGAGCCACAGCACGAGCGCGAGGGTGAGCAGCAGGACCGGCAGGTGCAGCGAGTAGACCCGGACCCAGCGGCGGCGCCAGAAGGCGGGCTTGGACGGGTCGGGCATGCCCGCCCAGGTGAGGACGAACCCGCTGAGCATGAAGAAGAACGACACCGCCAGCGGCCCCAGGACGTCCAGGGGAACCTTCGCGGTGGAATTGATCTCGGCGTTCCGGAAGAACGGCTGCGAGGCGATATGGGAGGAGAACACCACCAGGGCCGCGATGGCCCGCATGCCGCCGAGCGACGGCAGGTGTTTCGGCAAGGACATAGGAGTACCTCGAAAGCGAAGGGGCGTGGATGAGAGGGGATTTCTAGGACACGGCCCGAGCGGCCGACAAGTGGCATCTGACACAGTGGAGTGGGCGCCCGGGGACGGAATTCGCGACATCACCCCGGGTAATGGCGCCATTTCGCAGCGCCACGCGATGTGGCGCCCCGGCACCACCGGCGGTCGTACGGCGGTGAGTTGGCCACCGCCTTTCCGGGTGCGGCGCGGTGCGGGGCCGCGGTGACGGGCGAAAGCCGGGGCGGTCGGAAAAGTGTGTGCCCGGCGTATCTGGGAGGGCCCGGCGTATTCGACAAGGCTGTGTGCCGCACGCAGTTACGGAATTCGAGCGCCCTGCGAGGATCGCGATGATCGTTACTCCGCTTGACCCGAAGCCCAAGCCGAAGGCGAAGGCGTCCCTCTCCCTGGCCGGTTCCGCCCCGCGCGACCTCGAGTCGCTGGTGACCGAGGCGTGCGAGGAGCTGCTCGGGTCACTGCGCCGCACCGACCAGCGCAGGAGGGGCGCCCAGTACATCCGCGGCCTGCTGACCGCCAGCGGGCGCAAGACCGCCCGTAACATCGCCACCTTCGTGGGGGCCGGGGCCTCGGCGCAGAGCCTGCACCACTTCGTGGCCGGCTCGACCTGGGACTGGCGCCCGGTGCGCGCGGCCCTGGCCCGCTACGTGGACGACGGGCTGCGCCCGGACGCCTGGGTGATCCGGCCGATGGTGGTCTCCAAGACGGGGGTGCGCTCGGTGGGCGTGCGCCGGCGGTTCGTGCCCGACCTCGGCCGGGTGATGAGCTGTCAGCGCAGCCACGGCCTGTGGCTCGCCTCCGACGCGATGGCCGCGCCGGTGAGCTGGCATCTGACGCTGGACGGCGGCCCGGGCGGCGAGGCCGACCGGCAGCCCGGCGCGGCGGGCGAGGAGCGGGATCTGGCGCGGCTGGTCGCGGAGATCGCCCAGGCGAACCGGACGGTGGCGCGCCCGGTGGTGATGGACGCGCGCAGCGCCGCGGTGCCGCCGCTGGTGCGCGCGCTCACCACGGCCGGGCTGCCCTTCATGCTGCGGGTGGGCGGCGAGCTCCCGCTGGCCCCGGCGGCCGGCCGGGTCCAGGTGGACCGGCGGCCGCAGACCGCCCCCGCCCAGCACCTGATGGAGCAGCTCAAGCGGCTGGGCCGGCCGGTGGAGTGCCATGGCGCGGTCAACTTCGTCACGCCGCTCGCCGTGGTGCTGCCCGGCATGCTGCCGCAGCGCACCCTGCTGCTGATGGGGGTGTGGCGGGCCAACCGCCGCCGCCCCGCGGACCTGTGGCTGACCGACCTCACCTCGTGGGGGCACAGCGCGCTGCTGCGGCTGGCGATGCTGACCGAGCGGGTGGACGCCGACTTCGCCGGGGTCAGCGTGGACGTGGGCGTCCGGGACTTCGAGGGGCGCTCGTTCCAGGGCTGGCACCGGCATGTGACGCTGGCCTCGATCGCCCACGCGCTGCGGCTGTCCCAGGGCGGGCAGTGGTGCGGCTACCAGGCACCCATCGCGGTGTGACGTCGATGGTGGCGCGGCCACCGGGCGCCCGGCACGGGAGAGCGGGCGACGGTGGCACGGGCCCCCGAGGTCACTCGGCAGGTGGTCCGAGCACCGCCCGGGAGGCGGGCGCGGTGGCGGAAGCCGGCGCGGCGGCGGCATGGCCCGACGCCGGGACGGACGCCGAGGAGGTGGCGGCGGGCGGGGGGAGCGGGTCCGCGGAGCGCGAGGAGAGCGCCTGCCGCACCTGGTGGAGCCGCAGGGCGAGTTGGATGTCCAGCACCCGCTCCGGCCGCTGCCAGTCCTCCCCCAGCAGCTGGCCGATGCGCTCCAGCCGGCGGGAGACGGTGTTGGGGTGCACGCGCAGCGTCTCCGCGGCCCGGGTGGGGCTGCGGCCCGCCTCCAGATACACCCGCAGCGTGGGGATGAGATCCGTGAAGCGGTGGCGGTCGTAGTCGACCACGGCCCCTATGGTCTGGTCGATATAGCCGGGGACGTCGTTCTCCTCGGCCAGCAGCATGCCGAGGAAGCCCAGGTCGGAGGCGCAGGCGGTGCCGCCGTCACCACCGAGGGCGCGCAGGGTCTCCAGGCACTGGGTGGCCTCGCGGTGGGCGTCGGCGATGCCGTCGACGGTCGCGGCGGGGCCCGCGGCCCCCACGGTGACCGGGTGCCCCACCCGGGGGGTCAACTCGCGGGCGGCGGTCCGCGCCACGGCCACCGGCTCGTCGCCGGGGAGCAGCAGGACGACGGCGCCGTCCCGTACGCTGCACAGCCCGCCGAGTTCCCGGGCGTAGTCGGCGGCGGAGGTCTCCAGCCGCGGTGAGGCCCCGTGGGGGCCGGACGCCACCAGCACCACGTGCGGGCGGCGGAAGTCGAGGGAGAAGAGCAGGGCCCGCTCCCGGAGGAGGGCCGGCGAGGGCGGCGCCCCGACCAGGTCGTCGAAGAACTCCTGGTGGCCCTGGGCCCGGGTGGAGTCGTTGTGCTGGATGCGCAGATGCAGGGCGAGCGCGCGGGCGACGACGGGCAGCAGCGGTACGGCGGAGTGGTCCGCCTCGGGCCCGACGTCGGCTAACAGGAAGCCGGCGTCGTACTCGCCCGGGTGCAGGGGGGCCGTCCACAGCCCCGGGTGGACGGGGGTGGGGCGGCCGGTCACGGCGGCCGTGCGGCAGGCGGCGCGCAGATCGGCGGGGGTGACGGGGCGCAGCCGGCCGTGCTCGGCGAGCGGCCGGCCGAGCGGGCCGCACAGGCTCGTGCCGCCGCCCAGGGCCTCGGCGGCGGCGGCCAGTAAGGCGTCGACGCCGCGCCCGTCGAGGACCAGGCCGATCAGGTGCGACTGGAGGTCGGCGGCCCCACGGGTGGCGGCGAGGGCGGCGCGGGCCCCCTCGGCGTCCGCGCGCAGCCGCTCGATGTCGGCGCGCAACTCCTCGACCTGCAGGATGCGTTCGATCGCGGCGGCGGCCAGGTCGGCGAGCGAGCACAGCAGGGTGACCTCGTTCGGGGTGAGGTGCCGGACCTGGCGGTCGGCGGCGTAGAGCACCCCCACGGAGTCGTCCCGGACGCACAGCGGCACGCCCAGGACCGCGCGCAGCCCTTCCGAGCGGACGACGTCGTCGATGGTCTCGTCGTGCGTGATGGTGGTGTCGGCGAGGTAGTCGGGCGTCCAGAAGGGGGCGCGGCGGGCGCGCACCATGCTGCCCAGGCCGCCGCCGGAGGGCAGCCGGAAGCCGGCGGCGAGCGCGACCGCGTTGCCGTCGGCGCTCTGCACCACGGTGTCGGGCTCGCCGGGCGTGTGCAGGCTGACGTAGGCGACGTCCAGCTTGAGCAGCAGCCGCGCCCTGCGGGCCACCGAGTCGAGCAGGTCCTTGTGGTTGCGGGCGCCGACGAACTCGTGCGCGGCGTCGACCAGGGCCGCGAGTTCCGCCTCGCGGTCACGGCGGTACTCGATCATCGACTGCGCGGTGAGGGCGAGCCGGTTGAAGCGCTCCAGCCGGCGCATCCGCTCCTCGCTGGCGCCCTCGCGTTCCGCGCGCGCCATGAGCCGGTCGTATTCGCCCCGAGGGGCGGACCGGGCCACGAATTCGAGGAAGGTGAGTGCGTCGTCCGTCCGATTTTCTACGGTCGCCTCTTCGCCCGAATCCAGACCGCTCATGCCGCAGGCGCCCCCGTCCCTGTGACTTTCGAAATCCCCGAGAGGCTATTACATGCTCGCTGCAGGCGTCCAGGGATCACCGGTCCGCCGGAGGGCCGCCGCACAACTCCTCCACAGTCGTTTCCCCGGCGCTTCCCCGGCCGCTTCCCCCGCCATAATGTTTCATCCCGTTCGCCCGATTGAGAGGGATTCACCGCCGCCGGGCGCGCACTCGTCGTACCCGGGCAGCAGCCCCGCGGCCGCCGCCGCGGCGAGCGTGGGGGCCGCGGCGTCCCGGGCGGACCGGATCGGCGGCTCCGACAGCTCCCAGGGCAGCGCCAGTTCGGGGTCGAGCGCGTCGACGTCGATGATGGTGCCCGGCACGTACTCCGTCGTGCACAGATAGCTCATGCAGGTGTCGTCGGCGAGCGCGACATAGGCCAGGCCCAGCCCGTCGGGCAGGAACACGGCGGTGCCCGACCGGGCGTCCTGCGTCAGGGTGTCGTGCCGGCCGAAGGTGGGCGAGCCGATCCGCAGGTCGACGACCATGGTCAGCGCCGCGCCCCGCACACAGGTGACGATCTTCCCCTGGCCGGGCGGCACCGTGGTGCTGTGGATGCCGCGCAGCACGTTGCGCCCGGAGACGGTGTAGTGGACCTGCCGGACCTCCAGCGGCCGCCCGGTGGCCGCGCGCAGCGGCTCGTGGCGCAGGGCCTCGTAGAACAGCCCCCGGTGGTCCGGAATGGGCTCGGGCTCGACGCGGTACGCGTCGCGCACCGCCATCTCGTGAAAGCGCATGGTGTCCTCGCCGGGCCGCCGCCGCTCAGGGCAGCAGGCCCTCGATCGCCGTGGCGGCCGCCGCGGCCCCGCCGGCGGCGCGGATGCGCGTCCGCATCTCCGCCAGCCGGTCCTTGACGCCCTCGTCGGCGATCACCCGCCGCGCGGTCGCGCGCAGGGTCTCGGCCGTCACCTCGGACGTCAGCAGCTGGGCGCCCAGGCCGAGTTCGGCGATCCGGCGGGCCGTGGCCCGCGGCTCGGGCATCACCGGCACCGCCACGACCGGGACGCCGTGCGAGAACGCGTCCATGGCCGTGCTCATCCCGCCGTGGTTGACCACCAGGGCGGCGTGCGGCAGCACATCGCCGTGCGGGACGAAGTCGTGCACCTCGACGTTGTCGGGCACCGGGCCCAGCTCGGCCGCGGTGAGCCCGCCGCCGAGCACCAGCACGATGTGCCACGGCTCGTCGCGGAACGCCTCGACACAGGTGCGGAAGAACTCCGGCCGCTCGTTGTAGAGGGTGCCCAGGCTCACCATCACCAGCGGCCGGTCGCCCGCCGGCGGCCGCCAGGTGCCGTGGAAGGCGGCCCGGGGCGAGCACGGGCCGACGAAGTGGTGGCTGTCGTCGAAGGTGTCGCCCGCGTACTGGAAGTACCGCGGCATGTAGAGCAGGGCCGGGCCGCCGTGGATCACCTCGGTGAACGCGGCGAGGTCGCTCTTGGCGCCCTGCTCCTCCAGCAGCCGGCCGATCCGCGCGAGCAGCTCGTGCAGGGCCGGGTCGTCCGGCGGCTCGGCCGAATCGACCGGCGGATGCAGCGACCAGTGCTCGTTGGCGGCGTAGGTGGGGGTGCTGCGGATGACGGGGATGCCCCACCGGTCGGCGAGCAGGCGGCCCGTCCACAGCGAGGACGGGTCGTTCACGATCACATCGGGGCGGTCCGCGGCGAAGTGCGGCTCCAGCAGCGGGAGGGTGGCCTCGGTCATGTCCAGCAGCCACTCCAGCACCCGGACGAACTCGCCCTCGTCGGTGTATTCGTCGGCGTCCTGCCGCGGCACCATCTGCTCCAGGAACCGCTCCTTGTCCATGGGATAGGTGACGACCCCGGCACCGACCCGGCGGGCCCGTTCCGCGATCTCCTCGGGCAGCGCGTAGGTCACCCGGTGGCCGCGGGCCACCAGTTCCTCGGCCACTCCCAGCGTCGGATTCAAATGCCCGGCGACCGGGAGGATGAAGAATGCGATATGAGCCATTGCGAAATCCTTCGTGGGGGGCTCGTACGTCATGGGCGGGGCATGAGCGGGTCTATGGGTACCGAGTCGGGTGCGGGTCTTTTGTCGTGCCGGCCGGGGCGCGTACGGCGAAAAACTCCGCAGCGGTTCGAGCCCCGCACATTAGGAGCGGCCTTCACCGTGCGACAAGCGCGAGATGACAAAGTGCTCACCCCTTACTAGATGACAAAGTCCAGCGCAATTCATGGATTACGCGCATTCCCCGGGAGAGGATCTCGAATTGTTGCCGCGAATGGCGCCTCACCTGAGGCCGGCCGAAGGCACCCATTTCTTCTTTCCGTTGCCGTCCCGGGGAACATGGAGGTTCTGTGTCCGACAACAGCGCGGATGGTCCGCTCGTCGTGGTGGGAGCGGGCGTCATGGGCACGGCGATCGCCGCGCTCGCCGTTGGCCATGGATACCGGGTCACCCTGATCGACCACTCCCCCGAGGCCCGCGCCGCCGCCCCCGACACCGTGGAACTCCATGTGCGCACGGCCCGGATGATGGGCGCGCTGCCCGCCGGCCGGCCGCTGGGCGAGCTGACCACGGCCGGCACGACGGACGCCGCCGCGGGCGCGTGCGCCGTGATCGAGGCGGTCACCGAGGACCCCGGGGAGAAGGCCGCGGTGCTGGCCGCCCTCGCCGCCGCGGCCGGGCCCGGCACGCTGCTGGTCAGCAACACCTCCGGGCTCCCCATCGACGAGATGGCCGACGCCCTGCCGCGCCCCGAGGACCTCGTCGGGGTGCACTTCATGAACCCCGCCTACCTCATCACCACGGTGGAGGTGGTCCTCGGGCCGCGCAGCGGGGACGCCGCGGCGGCCGAGGTGCGGAAGCTGCTGGCGGGGCTGGGCCGCGAGGGCGTCGTCGTCGGCGACGGCCCCGGCTTCGTGACCAGCCGCCTGCTGCACCGGATGATCAACGACGCGATCGAGGTGGTCCACGAGGGCCGCGCCGCCCCGGAGACCGTGGACCGGCTGATGCGCGGCTGCATCGGCCACCGCACCGGGCCGCTGGCCACCGCGGACCTCATCGGCCTGGACAACCTCGCCGACTCGCTCCGGGTGATGCACGCGCGGACGGGCGACGCGGCCTTCCGCCCGAGCGCGCTGCTGCTGGAGAAGGTCCGGCGGGGAGAGCTCGGCCGCAAGAGCGGCCGGGGATTCTACGACTACGAGGAGACCACGCTATGACCGAGAACTCCCGGCGGGCCGGGTCCGCCGCCGTGGCACCGGCCGACGAGGACGTCGCCGCCGAACTGCTGGAGTTCCTGGCGGCCAGGACGAAGACGACCTGGGAGCGCGACCAGGACCTCTTCGCCGTGGGCGGGATGTCGTCGCTGTTCGCGATGCAGCTCGTCGTCCACCTGGAGAAGACCTACGGGCTCACCATCAGCGGCGCCGATCTGATGCTGGACAACTTCCGCACCGTCGACGCGATGGTCCGCCTGGTGCGCCGGCTGGGCCCGGGCGCCGGTGGCACCGGCGGTGAGTGAGGTGACGGCCGCCGCGGCGGCCGGTACGGGCGCGGGAGCGGCCGGTCCACTCGCGGCGGCGGAGCCCGGCGACCTGTCCGAGCCGGCCGCGGCGCGCACCGAGGAGGAGCTGTTCACCGACCTCGTGGGCGACTCGGCCGCGGAGTGGGACCGCACAGGCGAGATCCCGCTGGAGCTGCTGCGCGGCCTCGGCGCCAAGGGCCTGCTCTGCGCCCAGGCGCCCGAGGCCCACGGCGGGCTCGGCTTCTCCAGCCGGCGCAACGGCGAACTCACCGCGCACGTCGGCTCGTTGTGCAGCTCCGTGCGGAGCGTGATGACCTCGCAGGGGATGGCCGCCTGGACGCTGCGCCGGCTGGCCGGCGCCGCCCAGCAGGCCGCGCTCGTCCCCCGGCTCACCGGCGGGGAGCTGGCCGCCGTGGCCTTCAGCGAGGCGGGCGCCGGCAGCGATCTGTCCGCCCTGCGCACCCGTATCACCCGCGACGGCGACCACATCGTCGTCGACGGTGCCAAGGTGTGGACGACCAACGCCGCCTACGCCGATCTGCTGATCGTGTTCGGCCGCACCGAGGACGGCGCCGGCGCCGTCGTCGTGCCCGCGACCGCCCCCGGGGTGAGCGTCGAGCGCATCACCGACCCGCACGGCTGCCGCGCGGCCGGTCACGCCAACATCCGCCTGGACGGCGTACGGCTGCCGGCCGACGCCCTGCTCGACGGCGTGGACCGCACCCCCGCCCTGCTCGTGACCACCGCGCTCAGCTACGGGCGGATGTCCGTGGCCTGGGGCTGTGTCGGCATTCTGCGCGCCTGTCTGACCGCGGCCGTCCGGCACGCCGGCGGCCGGGAGCAGTTCGGCACCCCGCTGTCCGAGCACCAGCTCGTGGCCCGGCACCTCGCCGAGCTGCTGATCGCCGAGCAGGGCGCCAGCCGGGCGTGCGAGCACGCCAGCGATCTGTGGGACGAGGGCAGCCCCGAGATGGTGACCGCGGCGGTGCTGGCCAAGCACGTGGCGGCCACCGGCGCCGCGCGCGGCTCCGCGCGGGCGCTCCAGGTGCTGGCCTCGGCGGGGTCCCGCGACGGCCATGTGGTGGCGCGGGCCCACCGCGACGCCAAGCTCATGGAGATCATCGAGGGCAGCAGCGAGATCTGCGAGCTCATCCTGGCCCGGCACGCCCTGGCGACCGCGGGATGACGCCCGGCCCGGCCCCTCGGGGCCGCGGCCACTTCAGGGAAGGAACGACAGTGCACCCCAAGGACGCAATGGCGGACGGCGACGCCCCGACCACGGTCAAGTGCCTGGTCTGGGACCTGGACAACACCCTGTGGCAGGGCACGCTGCTGGAGGACGGCGAGGTGCGGCTCCGGCCGGGCCTGCGCGAGACGATCGTCGAGCTCGACTCGCGCGGCATCCTCCACTCCGTGGCCAGCAAGAACGACCACGACCACGCCTGGGCGCAGTTGGAGCGGCTCGGCCTCGCCGAGTACTTCGTGCTCCCCCGGATCGGCTGGGGGCCGAAGTCGGAGTCGGTCCGCCGGATCGCCGACGACCTCAACTTCGCCCCGGGCACCATCGCCTTCATCGACGACCAGCCCTTCGAGCGGGCCGAGGTCGAGCACGCGCTGCCCGAGGTCCGCACCTACACCGCGGAGCAGGCCCTGGAGCTCGTCACCCGGCCGGAGTTCAGCCCGGCCACGGTCACCGTGGACTCGCGCCGCCGCCGCTCGATGTACCAGGCGTCGTTCCGGCGCGACGCCGAGCGCGCCGAGTTCGCCGGGCCCGACGCGGACTTCCTGCGCTCCCTGGACATCCGGATGCGGATCGCCCGCGCCACCCCGGAGGAGCTGTCCCGGGTGGAGGAACTCACCCTGCGCACCAGCCAGATGAACGCGACCGGGGTGCACTACTCCGAGGCCGATCTGCTCGCCCTGATCGACGACCCCGGCCACGAGGTGCTGGTCACCACGGTCACCGACCGCTTCGGCCCGTACGGCGCCGTCGGGGTCACCCTGCTCCAGCGGACCCCGGCCGCCTGGCGGATCAAGCTGCTCGCCACGTCGTGCCGGGTGGTGTCGCTCGGCGCGGGCTCCGCGCTGCTGCGCTGGCTGACCGACCAGGCGCACCGGGCCGGGGTGCATCTGAGCGCCGACTTCCGGGCCACCGAGCGCAATCGGATGATGGAGGTCGCGTACCGCTTCGCCGGGTTCTCCGACGAGCCCTGCGGCTGCCAGGCCGCGCTCGGTGACGCGGCGGGCGTCAGCCGGCTGCACCTGGTGCCCTCGGCGCAGCCCGCGCCGGACACGCTCCGCCTGGAGGCCCCGGAGCTGGCCCCGGCCGCCCCCGGGGCCGAGCCGGCGGCCGAGCCCCGGCCGGAGCCCGAGCCCGTACGGGGCTGAGCCCCCGCCGCCGTCTCCCCCGCTCTCCCGAGAGGACCCAATGATCATCACTGCCTGCCGCATCTGCGCCAACCGCGAGCTGCTCCCCGTGCTGGACCTGGGGGAACAGGCGCTCACCGGGGTGTTCCCGAAGAGCCGCGACGAGGCCGTCCCGTCGGTGCCGCTCGAACTCGTGAAGTGCTCCCCGGCCGGCTGCGGCCTGGTGCAGCTGCGCCACACCCCGGACCCGAACCTGATGTACGGCGACGGCTACGGCTATCGCTCGGGCATCCGGCCGTTCATGGTCGAGCACCTGCGGGGCAAGGTCGCGGCCATCCGCGAGCTGGTCGAGCTCGGGCCCGAGGACCTGGTCGTCGACATCGGCAGCAATGACTCCACGCTGCTGCGCGGCTATCCGGAGGAGGGCGGCCCGCGGCGGGTCGGCATCGACCCGACCAGCGGGAAGTTCCGCCACCTCTACCCGCGGGACGTGGAGCTGGTCGTCGACTACTTCTCGCGCGAGGCGTTCGAGGACCGCTTCGGCTCCCGGCGCGCGAAGGTGGTCACCTCCATCGCCATGTTCTACGACCTGCCGGACCCGATGCGCTTCATGCGGGACGTCCACGACATCCTGGCCGAGGACGGCATCTGGGTCATGGAGCAGAGCTACATGCCCGCCATGCTGGAGGCCGACGCGTACGACATCGTCTGCCACGAGCACCTGGAGTACTACGCCCTCCAGCAGATCGAGTGGATGGCCGAGCGCGTCGGACTGACCGTGATCAAGGCCGAGCTGACCGAGGTCTACGGCGGCAGCCTCTGTGTGACCCTCGCCAAGAGCGCCACCCGGTACCCGAAGGACGAGGCGGGGCTGGCCCGCGTCCGCGCCCGCGAGACCGAGGCCAAGCTCGACACGATGGGCCCCTACGAGGCGTTCGCCCGGCGCGTGCGGGACCAGCGCGACGCCCTGGTCGCGTTCCTCGACCGCTCCCGCGAGGCCGGGCTGCGCACCCTCGGGTACGGCGCCTCCACCAAGGGCAATGTGATCCTTCAGTACTGCGGCCTCACCGAGCGCGACCTGCCCTGCATCGGCGAGGTCAGCGAGGAGAAGGCGGGCCGCTTCACCCCGGGATCGGGCATCCCGATCGTCTCCGAGGAGGAGGCGAAGGCGCAGCAGCCGGACCAGTTGCTGGTGCTGCCCTGGATCTACCGGGACGGGTTCCTGGAGCGGGAGCGGGCCTATCGGGAGGCCGGCGGCAAGCTGGTGTTCCCGCTGCCCCGGCTGAGCGTCGTCTGAGCGTCCGAACGTCCGCGGGGGCGCCGGTCGGCTCGACGACCGGCCGGCGCCCCCGCGGACCAGGGCGACTCAGGCGCCCGGGGAGCGGCCGCCGGTGACGGCGGCCGGGAAGATGGCGTCGAGCTCGGCGAGCTCGGCGTCACCGAGGACGAGATCGAGGGCGCGCACCGCCGAGTCGAGCTGCTCGACGGTGCGCGGACCGATCACCGCGCCGCCGATCCCCGGCCGGGACAGCACCCAGGCCAGGCCCACCTCGGCGGGATGCTCGCCGATCCGGTCGCAGAACCGCTCGTACGCCTCGATCGCGGGCCGCATCGCCGGCAGCAGCTCCTGCGCCCGGCCCTGCGCCGACTTCACCGCCGTACCGGCCGCGAGCTTGCGCAGCGCCCCGCCGAGCAGCCCGCCGTGCAGCGGCGACCAGGCGAAGACCCCGAGCCCGTAGGCGCGGGCGGCCGGCAGCACCTCGCGTTCCACGTGCCGGTCGGCCAGGTTGTACAGGCACTGCTCGGACACCAGGCCGAGGGAGTGCCGGCGCGCCGCGGTCTCCTGGGCGGCCGCGATGTTCCAGCCGGCGAAGTTGGACGACCCGACGTACCGGACCTTTCCGTCGGCCACCAGCCGGTCCATCGCCTGCCAGATCTCCTCCCAGGGAGCGGCCTCGTCCATGCGGTGCATCTGGTAGAGGTCGATGTGCTCCACGTCCAGGCGGCGCAGCGACTGTTCGCAGGCGGAGATGATGTGCCGGGCGGACAGGCCGGTGTCGTTGACGCGCTCGCTCATCTCGCCGCCGACCTTGGTGGCCAGCACGACGTCGTCGCGCCGGGCCCCGCTCTTGGCGCCGCTCTTGGCGAGCCACTTCCCCACGAGCTCCTCGGTGTGCCCCTTGTAGAGGCGCCAGCCGTAGATGTCCGCGGTGTCGACGCAGTTGATGCCGCGGTCGAGCGCCTCGTCCATCAGCCGCAGGGCGTCGACGTCCTCGACGCGCCCGCTGAAGTTCACGGTGCCGAGCCAGAGGCGGCTCACCAGGGTCGCGCTGCGGCCGAGCCGGGTGTACGTCTCCGGGCGCGCGTGCGCCTTCTCCGCGGGCGGTACGTGCTGCGGTTGCGGTGCGGGCGTTACGTGCTGTGGTTGCGGTGCTTGCGGTACGTGCTGTGGTTGCGGTGCATGCTGTGGTTGCTGTGCGTGCTGTCGATCCTCGCTCACGCGTGGACCACCCTTCGAACTCGTCGACCGTTCAGGAACTCGCCGCGGGGTGCGCGGCCGGTGGCGCCGAGGGCCCGGCGGCCGTCCCCGGGCCCGGGGTAGCGATCGCCGCGACCATGGCCCGCAGCCCGTCGGCGAACGGCACCCGTGGCGCCCAGCCGCTCGCCGCGCGAAAGGCGGAGGGGTCGGACTCCGGGCTGTGGAAGTCGCCGGCCTCGGCGTACGCGGGGGGCGGCACGGCGAGGACCGGGACCGCCGGCCGGCCGGTGTGCTCGGCCACGAGCCCGGCGAGGTCGGTGAAGACGTCACCGAGCCGCGCCAGCCGTCCGGTCCCGACGATCCAGGGCTCGCCCGCCAGGTCCGCCGCGTGCTCCAGGGCCGCCACGAACGCGGTCGCCGCGTCCCGGACGTGCAGGAAGTCGCGCTCGACCGAGCCGTCGTGCCACATCGTCAGGGGCTCGTCGGCGAGGGCGCGGCGGGCCATCGCGGCGAGGACGCCGCGCCCGGCGCCACCGGAGAGCGGGCTGTGGCCGTACAGGGTCGACAGCCGCAGCACGACGCCGTGGACGGCGCCCTCGGCGGTGGCCTCGCGCAGGATCGCCTCGGCGGCGAGCTTCTGGGCGGCGTAGCCGCCCAGGGGCGCGGTGCCGGTCGCAGTCCCGGTGTCCACCAGGGGCGCGGCGCCGGCCGCCGGCGGACCGGCCTGGAGCGTGCCGGCGAAGACCACGGCCGGCGGGGCGCCGCCCCGGCCGCGCAGCACGTCGACGAGGTCGCGCATCATGCCGACGTTCACCCGCGCGGCGCGTTCGTCGGCGGCGCGCCAGGACTGCTGTCCGCCGATCGCGGCGGCGAGATGGACGACGGCGTCCGCGTCCTCGACGGCGGCGGCGACGGCGTCCCGCCGGGCGAGATCGGCCCGGCGCACCTCGATGTCCGCGACCGGCGCGGCCGGCACGTGGCTGGGGCCGCGCGCCACCAGGCGCAGGCGCACCGGCAGCGCGGCGAGTTCGGCGACGACGGCGGACCCGAGGAATCCGGACGCGCCGAGCACCGTGATCAACGGCCCCCGGGGATCGCGCGACCGGACGAACGACAGGGGCCCCGGTGGTCTCCGGGGCCCCTCGGTGGTGAGCTTCACACACCCTCCCCTCTGTGTGCGGCTCAGCGTGCCGAGCCCCCCGGGAGGCGTCCACGGAAACTTGACCTTGTCTGCCGGTAGCCACCGTTGAGTCGATGCTTGTCAACTTTGTGGGTGGCGGTCTATATAGAAAGGCACAGGGCATCGCGCGCAGTTGTCGCGGCAGTGTCTGTCGCGTGGGCATGTTGCATGTTGCATGTGAAGGGAGCACGGCATGACCTTCGACGAGCTGGTCCAGGCGGTGAAGCGGGACGGCCTCTATCCCACGGCCGAACGGGCGGAAGAGGTCACCCGCGCGGTGCTGGCCGCTCTGGGCGCCCAGCTCATCGGTGACGAACGCGTCGACCTCGCCGGCGTCCTCCCCGAGGAGGCGGCCCGCGTGTTCACCTCGCGGATACCGGCGACACAGCCGCTGACCGGCGGCGCGTTCGTCGACGACCTCGCCGCCGAGATCTCCGGTTCCACCACGGCGACGGCCCGCTGGGACGCCGGGTCCGTCCTGGGCGTCGTCGCCCGACTGGCCGGCCCGGCGCTGCTGCGCCGCGTCCTGCTCCAGCTGCCGCCGGGCTACGCGCTGCTGTTCGGTCAGGCGCAGTTGGCCACGCCGAAGGTGACGGGGAAGGCGGCGCCCAAGGTGACGGGGAAGGTGGCGGCGACGGCGGGGCCGGCACCGGTCGCGCCGACGGTGGCGGCGGCCGAGGAGCCGCGGCCGCGCGCGGCGTGACCGGCGGGTCGAACGGGTCGTACGGAGCCTGAACGGCGGGCCGCGCGGGCCCGGTTCTCCGCGCCCGACGGCGTCACCGTACGGCGCCCGCCACTCGGGGCCTCACCCGGGTGGCGGGCGCCGTCGCGTCCCGGTGGCATGAGCCTCGCGGCCTGGGGTAACCGGGCCGAGGCGAGGAAGGACGGGTGAACCGAGATGAATTCCCATGACACCCCCGGGCGCGGCGGCGCCGGCGAGCCGGTCGGTGAGCTGGTCTCCCGCGCCTCCCAGCAGCTGACGGAGCTGGTCCGCACGGAATTGCGGCTGGCACAGGCCGAAATGGTCCAGAAGGGCAAGCGGTTCGGCATCGGCGGCGGCCTCTACGGCGGGGCCGGTGTGGTGGCGTTCGTGGCGCTCCAGGCGCTGGCGGCCACCGCGATCGCCGCTCTCGCGCTGGCCCTGCCGGTGTGGGTGGCGGCGCTGATCGTCACCGTGGTCCTGCTCCTGACCGCCGCGGCCCTGGCGGCGGCGGGCCGGAAGCAGGTGAGCCAGGCGACGCCGCCGGCGCCCGAGCAGGCGATCGACAGCGTGCGGACCGATATCGCCGAGATCAAGGAGAAGGCGAAGCGATGACCAGCAAGCCGCAGAACAACGGCAAGGCGACCACGACGGAGGAGCTGCGCGAACAGGCGGACGCCACGCGCGAGGAGCTCGCCGGGACCGTGGCGGAGCTGTCCGCGAAGGCGGATGTGAAGGGCCAGGCGAAGGAGAAGGCGGCCCGGGCCGCGACCAAGGTCAAGGAGACCGGCGCACAGGCCGGCGACCAGGTGCGCCAGGTGGCGTCCCAGGTGAGCCGGGTGGCGCAGGACGTGACCCCGGAGCCGGTGGCCGAGACGGTGGGCCGCGCGGCCCGTCTGGTCGGCGGCCGCGGCCGGCTGGCGGCCGTCGGCGCGGTGGCGGCCCTGGTCGTCGTGGTGGCGGTGTGCCGGGGCAGGAGCCGCCGATGAAAGCGACGAAGATCGCGTACAAGCCGGTGGGCCTGGCGCTCGGCGCCCTCAGCGGCGTGATCGCGGGTGCGGCGTTCAAACAGACCTGGAAGGCCCTGGGCAACGGCGACGCACCGGACGCGACGGACGAGAACCGCGGGTGGCGCGAGATCCTGCTCGCCTCGGCGATCCAAGGAGCGATCTTCGCCGTGGTCAAGGCGACGGTGGACCGCGCGGGCGCGAAGACGACGAAGCGCCTGACCGGCACCTGGCCGGGCTGACCCACCCCTCCCAAGGGGGCGCCCCGGGCCCACCCCCGGCGCGCCCCCTTTTTTCGGCTCGCGCACGGACCGCGACGACGCGGTGTCCGGCACACCTGCCATGGGAGGTTCACGGGCCGCCCGCCTGCGAGATGCCCCGCGCGAGCTGTCCCACGGCGTTGAGGATGCCCTGCCCCACCTCGGTCGGAGCGATCAGCACGCCGAACACCAGCACGATGACCACGGTCAGCTTCTCGTCGGACCGGCTGCGGGCCTGGGTGCGCCGCCGCAGCCGCACGACGATGACGACGGCCAGCAGGACCGCCAGGTTGAGCGTCAGAGTCACCGACGAGTCCTCTCCTCCACCATGTGTGAGCGCTTCAGGACAGGGCCGTCGGACGGCGGGGAGGCGGAACGCGGTCCAGCAGATCCCACAGCGGCCGCGATCCCGCGGCCCACTGCCCGAGCACACGGCGGTCGACGAGGTGAATCCGGTGCTGCCTCCCCCAGGGGATGGCCTTGGCGGAGAAGCGGCCGTTGGTGAGGACGACGGCGATGTCCGCCCCGTGAATCTGCCGTGCGGTGCCGTTGACCTGCTGCAGGACGCCGACCCCCACGGCAGGGCCGCGCTCCCCGTCCCGCCGGTGCTTGCACTGGATGGCCCAGACCCGACCCGCGGGGTCCACAGCGCGTACGTCACAGGCGTTGTCGCCGGCACCACCGAGCCGCTCGGCGACCGAGCCGTCCCGGCGCATCAGGTCCCGTACGGCGAACTCGAACGCGCGGTGATCGAGGGCATCGAGCTCCGCCATCCGCGGCCGCAGGGCCCTGGCCCGTACGCGTGCCCACTCGGCGCGCTGCCGCGCCCACCGCAGCCACAGACCACCCACTCCAGCGGCGACCACGCCCGCGAGGACGAGGACCCACCAGTGCGCGAGCAGCCACCGCACGGCGGCGGACAGCAGGCCCGCCGCCACCACCGCGGCCACCAGTAAGGCGGCCCGCTCGTCCTGCTTCCTGAACCGGCGTGCCGTACGCCGTCGCACGGTACGACGTCTTGGGCGGCGGCTCATCGGACCCCACCCCGCACCCGCGCACTGCTCAGCCGAACCGCCACATGGACCCCCTCCGTCCAAGCCGTTGGCGCTTTCCGCACAGGTCGTATGACAGCACGTGCCACTGACAGGTGGCCCTGGAGCGGCCCCGGAGATCACCGGTTTTCGGTCAGTGCGCCCCGTGCGGCCAGAGCCGTCGAGTGGCGGTGAGCAGCGGCTTCGGCGCATGGCCGGGCGGCTTCGGCCGTTTCACCGAAACGTCGCGTCGGCCCCAAGTCCTCGTGGGCCGCCGGCCGGTGCGCCGGCGCCGGCGGGGCCGCTCACGCGTCGCGGTCGAAGTCGCAGTCGAAGAGGAAGTGCGCTTCGTCCAGCGGATCGACGATCCACGCGCGGCGGTCCAGCGGGCGGCCGGGGGCGCGGCGCAGGCCCGGCAGCCGCGCCACCGCTTCCTCCAGCAGCACCCGCAGCTCCAGCCGGGCCAGCGGGGCGCCCAGGCAGTGGTGGCGGCCGTGGCCCAGGCTCAGGTGGGGGTTGGGGCGGCGGCGGATGTCGAAGGTGTCGGGGTCCTCGAAGCGCGCGGGGTCCCGGTTGGCCGCGGTGAGCCAGCCGGTCACCCACTGCCCCGCCGCGATCCGACGCCCGCCGATCGTGGTGTCCGCGACGACGTACCGGCGCACCCCGGGGAACGGCGGGTACCAGCGCAGCACCTCCTCGACCGCGTGCGGGATGAGCGAGGGATCGGCGCGCAGTTCCTCCCAGTGGCCCCCTTCGCTCAGGAACAGCAGCGCGTTGCCGACGCTGCCCGACGTCGTGTCCACCCCCGCGCTCAGCATCATCGCGAGGTATCCGACCAGGTCCAGGTCGCTCATCGGGCAGCCGGCCACCCGGTGCCCGGCCTCCTGCGCCGCGATCAGGTCGTCCACCAGCCCCCGGCGTTCGGCGCCGCGCCGCCGGCCGATCAGTTCGGTGAAGAAGTCCACCATGTCGGGCTGCGGCGGCAGCGAGTGGGTCTGGGTCGCGGACGAGTACGCGTAGATCTCGTCCATCCACGCGTGCACCCGCTCCGCGTACGACACGTCCAGGCCCAGCAGCCGGCAGATGACCTGCGCGGGCAGCGGCCGGGCCAGCGCCGAGACGATCTCCACCTCGCCGGTGCCGGCCGCGGTGATCCTGTCCAGGAGCGCCGTCACCGTGCTCCGTACGCTGCGCTCCAGCCGCTCCATCTCCTTGCGGCGGAACGGTTCCGCCACCGCCGCCCGCAGATCGTCGTGACGGGCCCCCTCCGCCGCCCACAGGCCCATCAGCGAGGGGTGCGCCCGCGCCCGGGCCCGGTCGTCGAGCCCGTAACCGGCCGAGAACGCCGACGCGTCGGTCAGCACCCGGAGCACATCGCCGTAGCTGAACACATGCCAGGTGTCCAGCCGTTCGTCGTGGAACACCTCGGTGTCCGGGCCCCAGAAGAAGTCCGGCCGGGCCGAGAACGTGGGGGTGGTGGGGGTGG
>NZ_JBPQTV010000111.1:0-18904 GCF_051386515.1 Streptomyces sp. URMC 123
CCCACCTCGGGGCACCGCACCCGGTGCACGGTGACCGCACCGCCCCGACCGTCCGCACGCCCTGCGCGGCCGCCGTGGCGGAACTGCCCGACGCCCCCGACGGTGCCACGCCCGTACGCGCCCCGGTGCGGCTCGCGGGCTGCTGCACGCCGGTGCCGCCCGACACGGTCACCGGCTTCACGGTCCGGGGCGGTGCGGTCACCGTGCACCGGGTGCGGTGCCCCGAGGTGGGCCGGATGACACGGGCCGGGCGCAAGCCGGTCCCCGTCCACTGGCGCGAGGCCGACGACGGCGCCGGCAGCGGCGACTGCCGGGTCACCCTCCTCGCGGAGGCGTTCGGCCGCCCCCACCTGCTCGCCGACCTCACGGAGGCCATCGCCCTGGAGGGCGCGGCCATCGTCTCGGCCGCCGTCGAGCCCCCTCACGAGCAGCGCGTCCGGCACACCTACACCCTGCGGCTGCCGGACGCGGCCCTGCTGCCGGCGCTGATCCGAGCGATGCGCAAGGTGCCCGGGGTCTTCGACGTCAGCCGTTACCAGCACCAGTCCTCCGCGCCCCGCTGACCGTACGGAGCCCCGCCGGCCGTACGACGTCGGCTGCCGTCCGCAGCGGCGGCCACCCCATGCCGTACGGCCGTGCCTCGCGCAGTACGGTGCGGCCCTCGCCCGGTGCGGCCGCCTCGCGCAGTACGGTGCCGCCCTCGCTCAGTACGGGCGCACCTCGCTCAGTACGGCCGCACCGCGCGCCGTACCGACCGCGCCCGCGTCCCCCGGCACACCCGTCCGTATGCCACTCGTTCGGCCGCTGTTCCGCGTGGTGCGCGCGCGCCGTCGCCGACGGCGCACCCCGCGCTGATAGCCGTAAACCATGATCCGATCCGCAGGGCGTCCGCCGCGCTCCGGCCGCCGGAGCGGTCGCGCGCGGGTCCGCCGCACCGCCGTCGCCGTGACGGCCCTGGCCGCCCTGGTCGCCGCCACCACCCCGCCGCCGGGCGCCCTGGGCATCGGGGACGAGCTCTTCCCCCACCTGGGCAACCCCGGCTACGACGTGCTCGCCTACGACATCGCGCTCGCCTACACCGGCGACAACCGCGCCCCCCTCGAAGCGGTCACCAGGATCAGCGCCCGCGCCACCGCGCCCCTGCGCCGGCTCAACCTGGACTTCACCCGCGGCACCGTACGGTCCGTCGGCGTCAACGGACGGCCCGCCCGGTTCCGTACGGTGGGCGAGGACCTGGTGATCACACCGGCGGTGGCCGTCCCCGAGGGGGCCCCGGCGCGGATCACCGTGCGCCACACCAGTGACCCCGTGGGCGAGGGCGGCGGCTGGCTCCGGACGAAGGACGGCCTGGCGATGGCCAACCAGGCGGACGCGGCACACCGGGTCTTCCCCTGCAACGACCACCCCTCCGACAAGGCGATGTTCACCTTCCGGGTCACCACGCCCCGGGGGATCACGGCCGTCACGAACGGGCTGCCGGCCGGCCCGCCGCACACCCGAGGGCCGCGCACCACCTGGACCTACCGCACCCACCACCCCATGGCCACCGAACTGGCCCAGGTCTCCATCGGCCGCTCGGCCGTACCGCGCCGTACCGGCCCCGGCGGTCTGCCCCTGCGCGACGTCGTACCGGCGGCCGACCGGAAGGCGCTGGAGGCGTGGCTGGCCAAGACGCCGGAGCAGATGGCCTGGCTGGAGCGGAGGCTCGGCCCGTACCCCTTCGAGACGTACGGACTCCTGGTCGCGGACGCCCGTACGGGCTTCGAGCTCGAAACCCAGACGCTCTCGCTCTTCGAGCGCGGCCTCTTCACCGACCCGCGGTACCCCGAGTGGTACGTGGACTCGATCATGATCCATGAGCTCGCCCACCAGTGGTTCGGCAACAGCGTCAGCCCGGCCCGGTGGTCCGACCTCTGGCTGAACGAGGGGCACGCCACCTGGTACGAGGCGCTGTACGCGGACGAGGCGGGCGCGCGCCGCCTGGTCGACCGGATGCGCGAGGCGTACCGGAAGTCCGACGGCTGGCGCGCCGAGGGCGGCCCGCCCGCCGCCCCCGCCCGGCCGGAGGAGGGCCGGCGGCACGGCATCTTCCGGCCGGGGGTCTACGACGGCGGGGCGCTGGTGCTCTACGCCCTGCGGCAGCGCGTCGGCCCCGAGGCGTTCGAGGACCTGCAGCGCCTCTGGGTGCTGCGGCACCGCGACGGCGTGGCCCGCACCGCCGACTTCGTCGACCTGGCCTGCGCGGTCGCCGGCGCGGACCTGCGCGACTTCCTGCGGCCCTGGCTCCTGGGCGAGCGCACCCCGCCGATGCCCGGCCACCCCGACTGGCGGTCGGACCCGCCACCCGTCGCCGACGGTGGCCGATCACCCACCCTCCGTCGGAAATACGGGTGACGAACCCGCCTTCGCATGCGACCATCTTCAGGTCGGTGACGCCGCCCGGCCCGGTGCGGGAATCCCCGGAGGGCCCCGGACGTTGTCCCGACGAGACATTTCACTCACTCGACGTAAGGATCAAATGACCTCCTCTTCTTCCCCTTCCCAGTCCGCCCAGCGCTCGTTCTCCGAGAACCTCCGGGCCGACGCCCTGATGGAAGAGGACGTCGCCTGGAGCCAAGAGATCGATCAGGAGCGGGACGGCGAGCAGTACGACCGCTCCGAGCGGGCCGCGCTGCGCCGTGTCGCGGGCCTGTCCACCGAGCTCGAGGACATCACCGAAGTCGAGTACCGCCAGCTCCGCCTGGAGCGCGTGGTGCTGGTGGGCGTCTGGACCTCAGGCACGGTGCAGGACGCGGAGAACTCCCTGGCGGAGCTGGCCGCGCTGGCCGAGACCGCGGGCGCGCTCGTGCTGGACGGTGTGATCCAGCGCCGCGACAAGCCCGACCCGGCCACGTACATCGGCTCCGGCAAGGCCCAGGAGCTGCGGGACATCGTGCTGGAGACCGGCGCGGACACCGTCGTCTGCGACGGTGAGCTCAGCCCCGGCCAGCTCATCCACCTCGAGGACGTCGTCAAGGTCAAGGTGGTCGACCGCACCGCCCTGATCCTCGACATCTTCGCGCAGCACGCCAAGTCCCGAGAGGGCAAGGCCCAGGTCTCGCTGGCCCAGATGCAGTACATGCTGCCGAGGCTGCGCGGCTGGGGCCAGTCGCTCTCCCGGCAGATGGGTGGTGGTGGCTCCGGTTCGTCCGGCGGCGGCATGGCCACCCGTGGTCCCGGTGAGACCAAGATCGAGACCGACCGGCGCCGTATCCGCGAGAAGATGGCGAAGATGCGCCGGGAGATCGCGGAGATGAAGACCGGCCGTGACATCAAGCGGCAGGAGCGCCGGCGCAACAAGGTGCCCTCGGTCGCCATCGCCGGATACACCAACGCGGGCAAGTCCTCGCTGCTCAACCGGCTCACCGGCGCGGGCGTGCTGGTGGAGAACGCCCTGTTCGCCACCCTCGACCCGACCGTGCGCCGGGCCGAGACGCCCAGCGGGCGGCTCTACACCCTGGCCGACACCGTCGGATTCGTCCGGCACCTCCCGCATCACCTGGTCGAGGCGTTCCGCTCCACCATGGAGGAGGTCGGCGACGCCGATCTGATCCTCCATGTGGTCGACGGCTCGCACCCGACGCCGGAGGAGCAGCTCGCGGCCGTCCGCGAGGTCATCCGCGATGTCGGTGCCGTGGACGTGCCCGAGATCGTGGTGATCAACAAGGCGGACGCGGCCGATCCGCTTGTCGTCCAGCGGCTGCTGCGGATGGAGAAGCACGCGATCGCCGTCTCCGCCCGGAGCGGCCAGGGCATCGAGGAACTGCTCGCGCTCATCGACGCGGAACTGCCGCGGCCGCAGGTCGAGCTCGACGTGCTGGTGCCGTACACCCACGGTGGCCTCGTCTCGCGGGCGCACGCCGAGGGCGAGGTGATCTCCGAGGAGCACACCGAGGAGGGCACCCGGCTCCACGTCCGGGTCCACGAGGAGCTGGCAGCCGAGTTCCAGCCGTTCACCCCGGCCGACCGCGCCTGAGGTCGCACGACACGGCACGTGAGCCGCGCGTGACGCGGTGAGATACGGCGAAGGCCGCCCCCGGAGATCCGGGGGCGGCCTTCGCCGTAGCGGAAAGACGACGATCGTCAGCGGTCAGCGGCGCGCGAACTTCTTGCTCACGCTCTCGTACACGCCCTTGGCCTCCGTGCCCAGGTGCGGGCCGGCGAGCCAGCTGGCGTTCGTCGGGCCGATCGAGGTGTTCGACACCAGCGCGGGCTTGCCGTCCGGCCCGTTGGCGAACCAGCCGCCGCCCGACGAGCCACCGGTCATGGTGCATCCGATGCGGTACATCGTCGGCTGCGAGGCGAACAGGGACAGCCGGCCCGGCTTGTCCACACAGGAGAACATGCGCGCGCCGTCGAACGGCGGAGCCGCCGGGTAGCCCCAGGCGCCCATCTTCGCGACGTCCTTGACCGGCGGTGCGTTGAACTCCACCGGCAGCGCCGCGCCCACCGTCTCCTCGAGCGACTTGGTGGTGCCCTTCTCCGGCTTCACATGCAGCACCGCGAAGTCGTACGGGGCGCCGGCGCCGCCCTGGGCGGCACCCTGGGCGATCCACTGCTTGGAGGTCTGGGCCCAGTCCGCCCACCACACCCCCAGCGGGGCGACCTCCTGCCGGGGCGCGCGGTTGACCTGGGAGGCCGGCAGCGCCTTGTCGTTGAACGACGGGACGAAGGCGATATTGCGGTACCAGCCGCCCTCCTTGCCCGCGTGCACACAGTGGCCGGCCGTCCAGATCATGTTGGACTTGCCGGGGTTGGCCGGGTCCTTCACCACGGTGGCCGAGCACACCATGGAGCCCTGCGGGCCGTCGAAGAAGACCTTGCCCACCGGAGCGGCGTTCGTCCGGTACGGCGTCTGCACCGGCTGGGCCTTCACCGGCCGCGGCTCCGGGTCGGTGACTCCCTGGTCGCCCGAGACGTCCTGCGGAACGGTCTTCTGCGGCTCCTGCGCCTCCTGCATGCGCTCGGGCTTCCAGAGGTCCTCGATGATCGGGTTGATGAAGTCCTCGGCCTCACGGAGCCACTGCTCCTTGTTCCACTTCTTCCACTCGCCGTTCTTCCACTTGTCCAGGTCCAGCCCCATCTCCTTGAGCCGCGCGTCGAGGTCGGGCGGCAGGGCGAGGTCACCCCCGAGCTGGGCCGGGGAGGCGCTGGGCTTGTCGCTCGCGGCATCGCCCGACGGACCGCAGCCGGTCGCGGTGACCGCGAGAACGGCCGCGAGCGCCGCCGCGCCGAGCGCCGGAGCGACGCGCCGGGCACCCGGCGTCCTCCACCCGGGCCGGTGACGGTTGGCGGGCGGGCGTATGGCTGGCATGTGGGGTCCCCCTGGAGACGTTCGAGCCTGTGGTGCCGTGCGCGCGGCCGGTGCGGCCGGGTGCGCGGCGTGCGGTGAGTCGGGCATGGCGTGTGGTGCGTGGGTTCGGTTCTTCGGTGTGCTGGGCATGGTGTTCGGTTGTCGGGCACCCCACGGTCGGGGCGCGGGCCCCAACTATGCCGGTGCCGTTGGGGACGGCCGCCGCCGGGTCCGTGGTTCCGCCTGCTCGGGGACGGTGGCGCCGCCAAGGATCTTCCCTTTGCCCGTGTTCGGTCGCTCGCGTCGTCGTTGGTACGTACGAGGGACAGCCGACGGGCGTTCAACGGGCGGACGGAGGAGACATGACCGTGACGCGGCCCGCCCGGTCACCGGAGACCGCCGCTCCGCCGCGCGCGCCCGTGGCCGGTGCCGCTCCGCCGCGCCCGCCGCACCGGGAGGCGGCGGCCCGCACCTACGCCCGCGCGCTGCCCGTGGTGCCGGTGCGGGCCCGCGGCATGACGGTCGAGGGCGCCGACGGCCGGCGCTATCTCGACTGCCTGTCCGGCGGCGGCACTCTGGCGCTCGGGCACAATCACCCGGTCGTGCTGGAGGCGATCCGCTCGGTCCTTGACTCGGGGGCGCCCCTGCACGCCCTCGACTTCGCCACACCGGTGCGGGACTCGTTCATCGCCGAGCTCCTGCGGAGCCTGCCCGGCGACCTCGCGAAGCGCGCGCGGGTGCGGTTCTGCGGCCCTGCCGAGGGGGACGCGGTGCGCACCGCGCTGAGCCTGGTCGCGGACGCCACGGGGCGGCCCGGACGATCGGAGCCGCCGGCGCCCCTCGTGCCCTGCGCGGCGGACCGTCGCCCGATGGGCGACCGGCCGGCCGACGACCGGCTGCGTGCGCTGCGCGCGTCCACGGCGGCCCGGGGTATGCCCCTGGTCGTGGACGAGACCGAGACCGGCGTCGGGCGCACCGGCGCGTTCTGGGCCGTCGAGCACAGCGGTGTCGTGCCGGACGTCATGGTGCTCTCCAAGGCCATCGGCGGCAGCTTTCCGCTCGCGGTCGTGGTGCACCGCGAGGACCTCGGTCCCCAGCCGTCCGAGGACGCTCCCGAGGCGCTCCACGGCAATCAGCTGGCCCTGGCGGCCGGCGCCGCCACCTTGGTGCATGTGCGCCGCCACCGGCTCGCGGAGCGGGCGGCGGCCGTGGGCGGCCGCATGCTCGACCGCCTCGGGCGGCTGGCCGGCTGTCATCCGTGCGTGGCGGAGGTACGCGGCCGGGGCCTCATGATCGGACTGCGGATGGCCGACCCGAGCGGCGAGCGGGTCACCGCCGCGCCGGGGCCCGAGACCCGCGCCGTGGCCGCCGCGGTGCGGCGGGAAGCGCTCCGCCGGGGCCTGATCGTGGGCCTGGGCACCGGTCCCCAGGCCGGTGTCGTCCGGCTCCTTCCTCCCCTCACCATCAGCGATGAGCAGGCCGAGGCGGTGCTCGACCGCTTGTCCGACGCGATCGCGGCGGTGGAACGAGACCGCGGAGCGCTTCTCCTCCCCGGAGGGTCGCCACCCGGTACGGCTGTGTCACCGTCAGCCCCCTCGTCACCGGCCCCTGCCATGGACCCCTGACACCGACCCTGACACCAACCCTTGATCGACCCCGGCACATGACCCGGCGACGGCGTCACCGGTGAGAGGAGAGCGGCGCCGTGCGGCCCATCGACTCCAGTCCCGGCTCCAGCCCCGGCTCCAGTGACGAGGACACCCTCGAACTGCACCTGCCGTCGGAACTGCCGCAGGTCGCCGAGGTGCGGGCGAGGATCGCCGAGGAGCACGGCCAGGCCCACGCCGTCGGCGCCGACGCCGGTGCCGACGCGGGAACGCCCGACACCGGTCCGCACCCCCGCCCCGGCGCGGCGGATCTGCTGGACTCACTCGCCGACTGGGGGCCGACGGCCACCCGCGCGGGCGTCCTCCAGCTCGTTCCCGTCCGCGTCCACCGCGATCTGCCGCTGATCACGCGCTGGATGAACGATCCGGCGGTCGCGGCCTTCTGGGGGCTCGACGGCCCCGGCGAGATCACCGCGGACCATCTGCGGCGCCGCTTCGCCGCCGACGGCCGCAGCGTGCCCTGCCTCGGCGTCCTCGACGGCACCCCCATGAGCTACTGGGAGGTGTATCGCGCCGATCTCGACCCCCTGGCGCGCCACTACCCCGCACGCCCCCACGACACCGCCCTGCACCTGCTGATCGGCGCCGTGGGGGACCGCGGCCGGGGCATCGGCAGCACACTGCTGCGGGCCGCCGCCGACCTCGTCCTGGACCACCGGCCCGCCTGTACCCGGGTCGTAGCGGAACCCGACCTGCGCAACACCCCGTGCGTGGCAGCCTTTCTCGGGGCGGGCTTTCGCTTCGCCGCGGAACTGGACCTCCCCGGTAAGCGGGCGGCGCTCATGATCCGCGAGCGCTCACTGCGCCATCTGCTGTGAGCGGGCCGCTGTGAGCCGGCCGCCCACGGTGAGATGTCGGCGTGGGATGTCGGCCATGAGCGGGCCATGACCCGGCCGCTGGCCTGTCATGCCGTCTCCCGCCCCCGTGCCCGGCTCTCTACGCTCCATAGCGCTCGGCCCGTTCCCGTAACCAACCGAGGAGCCTCGACCTTGCGACCGTCCCCACAGCAGCGTCACGACGCCTGGCAGCACGCCGGCCGCCGACTGCTCGCCAAGATGCTCGCCGAGTTCGCCTACGAAGACGTGATCACCCCCGAGCCCGATCCCGACGACCCCACCGCCTATCGCCTGCCGGTCACCGCCGACACCAGCTACCGCTTCCACGCCCGGCGCGGCGCGTACGGCCACTGGCGGGTGGACCCCGATTCGATCACCCCGACCGGCGATCCCCTGCGCTTCCTCGCCCTGGCCCACGACACCGTCCTCGGCCTCAGCGGGGACACCACCGGCCATCTGATGCGGGAGCTCACCGCCACCCTGGCCGCCGACATCCGTCTGGACGCCACGGCCCTGAGCGCGGCCCAGCTCGCCGAGCTGGACTACGCCGAACTCGAGGGACACCAGACGGGCCATCCCTGGATCGTCGCCAACAAGGGGCGCCTCGGCTTCTCCGCCGCCGACGCGGCCCGCTGGGCCCCCGAGGCCCGCATACCCCAGCGGCTGCCCTGGCTCGCGGTCCACACCGACATCGCCCAGTACCGAGGGGTGCCGTCACTCGCCGCCCCCGACCGCCTCTACGCACAGGAACTCACCCCCGAAACCCGCGACGCCTTCGCCCGGACCGTCGCCGACCACGGGCGCGACCCCCGCGACTACCTCTGGCTCCCCGTCCACCCCTGGCAGTGGGACGAGACCATCGCGCCGCTGTTCGCTCCGCAGATCGCCGACGGCACCATCATCGCGCTGCCCACTGACAGCGACCTGCGCCTGCCGCAGCAGTCCATCCGCACCTTCCTCAACACCAGTCGCCCCCGGGCCAGAACGGTGAAGCTGCCGCTCTCGGTGCTCAACACGCTGGTCTGGCGCGGGCTGCCCACCGAGCGCACGCTGGCCGCGCCCGCGGTGACCTGCTGGGTGCACGCCCTGCGCGACGCCGATCCGTTCCTGCGCGACGAGACCCGGGTCGTCCTGCTCGGCGAAACGGCCTCCGTCACGGTCGAGCACCCTCTCTACGACCGGCTGCCCAGCGTCCCGTACCAGTACAAGGAACTGCTGGGCTGCATCTGGCGCGAGTCCCTCCTGCCGCAGCTCGAACCCGGGGAGCGCGCCCGTACCCTGGCCGCCCTGCTGCACACCGACCCGCGGGGCCGCTCGTTCACCGCGGAGCTCGTCCGGCGCTCCGGGCTCACGCCCCCGGTGTGGCTCGCCCGGCTCTTCGGCGCCGTACTGCCGCCGCTGCTGCACTTCCTCTACCGGTACGGCACGGTCTTCTCCCCGCACGGCGAGAACGCCATCGTGGTGTTCGACGAGCGGGACATCCCGGTGCGCCTCGCGCTGAAGGACTTCGTCGACGACGTCAACGTCAGCGCCGAGCCCCTGCCGGAACAGGACAGCATGCCCGACGAGGTGCGGTCCGTTCTGCTCACCGAGCCGTCCGCCTTCCTCACCCAGTTCATCCACTCCGGGCTGTTCGTCGGCGTCTTCCGCTACCTCGCTCCCCTGTGCGAGGACCAACTGGGCGTGCCCGAGCGCGAGTTCTGGTCACTCGTCCGGGCGGAGATCCTGCGCCAGCACGCCCGCTTCCCGGAGCTGAAGGACCGCCACGAGATGTTCGACCTGTTCACACCGCGCATCGAGCGGCTCTGCCTGAACCGTAACCGGCTGCACCTGGACGGTTACCGCGACCGCCCCGACCGCCCGCACGCGGCGGTCCACGGCACCGTGCCCAATCCGCTGCACCAGCCCTGAGGAAGCCGTTCCAGCCCTGACGAAGAGGGCTCCCGTTGTCAGTGGCGCCACGTAGGGTGGTGACGCTATGACGAAGCCCGCTCTCCCAGACCTGCTGCACGCCGCCGTGACCGCCGTCGGCGGCGTGGAACGCCCTGGCCAGGTGGCCATGGCCGAAGCCGTCGCCGACGCCGTGGCCGACGGCTCCCATCTGCTGGTCCAAGCCGGCACCGGCACCGGAAAGTCCTTGGGCTATCTGGTGCCGGCCCTGGCGCACGGCGAGCCGGTGGTGATCGCCACCGCCACCCTCGCCCTCCAGCGGCAGCTCGTCGAGCGCGATCTGCCCCGCACGGTCGAGGCGCTCCACCCCCTGTTGCGCCGCCGCCCGGAATTCGCCATGCTCAAGGGCCGGTCCAACTACCTCTGTCTGCACCGGCTGCACGAAGGGGTGCCGCAGGAAGAGGAGGAGGGCCTCTTCGACGTCTTCGAGTCCGCCACCCCGACCAGCAAGCTCGGCAAGGACCTGCTGCGGCTGCGGGACTGGGCCGACGAGACGGAGACCGGCGACCGTGACGACATGACCCCGGGCGTCTCCGACCGCGCCTGGGCCCAGGTCTCCGTCTCCTCCCGCGAGTGCCTGGGCGCCTCCCGGTGCACCTACGGCGCCGACTGCTTCGCCGAGGCCGCCCGGGAGCGCGCCAAGGCTGCCGAGGTCATCGTCACCAACCACGCGCTGCTCGCCATCGACGCCATCGAGGGCGCCCCGGTGCTCCCCGGCCATGAGGTGCTGATCGTCGACGAGGCCCATGAGCTGGTCTCCCGGGTCACCGGCGTGGCCACCGGCGAGCTCACCCCCGGCGCGGTGAACCGAGCGGTGCGCCGCGCCGCGAAGCTGGTCAACGAGAAGGCCGCGGACGCGCTCCAGACGGCGGCGGAGGGCTTCGAACGGCTGATGGAGCTGGCGCTGCCCGGCCGGCTGGAGGAGATTCCCGAGGACCTCGGTTACGCGCTGATGGCGCTGCGGGACGCCTCGCGCACGGTCGTCTCGGCGCTGGGCGCCACCCGCGACTCCTCGGTCCAGGACGAGGACGCCGTGCGCAAGCAGGCCCTGGCGTCGGTGGAGAACATCCACGCGGTCGCGGAGCGCATCGTCGAGGGCTCCGAGTACGACGTGGTCTGGTACGAGCGGCACGACCGCTTCGGGGCCTCGCTGCGGGTGGCCCCGCTGTCGGTGTCGGGTCTGCTCCGGGAGAAGCTCTTCAGCGAGCGCTCGGTGGTGCTGACCTCGGCGACGCTCAAGCTGGGCGGGGACTTCAACGGCGTCGCCGCCTCCCTCGGCCTGCCCCCGGAGGGCACGGCCGCCTCCGAGGAGGAGGGCATCGTCTGGAAGGGCGTGGACGTCGGCTCGCCGTTCGACTACCCCAAGCAGGGCATCCTCTATGTCGCCAAGCACCTGGCCCAGCCGGGCCGCGAGGCCGGCCGGGCGGACATGCTCGACGAGCTCGCCGAGCTGGTGGAGGCGGCGGGAGGGCGGACCCTCGGGCTGTTCTCCTCGATGCGAGCGGCGCAGGCGGCGGCCGAGGCGCTCCGGGGCCGGCTGGACGTGCCGATCCTGCTGCAGGGCGAGGAGACCCTGGGCGAGCTGATCCGCACCTTCGCCGCCGACCCCCGTACCTGCCTGTTCGGCACCCTGTCGCTGTGGCAGGGCGTGGATGTGCCGGGGGCGAGCTGTCAGCTGGTGGTGATGGACCGGATTCCGTTCCCCCGCCCGGACGACCCGCTGATGAGCGCCCGGCAGAAGGCGGTGGAGGAAGCCGGCGGCAATGGCTTCATGGCCGTGGCGGCCACGCATGCGGCCCTGCTGATGGCCCAGGGCGCCGGTCGGCTGGTGCGGGCCTCGGGCGACCGCGGAGTGGTGGCGGTGCTGGACCCCCGGCTGGGCACGGCGCGGTACGGCAGCTTCCTGCGGGCGTCGATGCCGGACTTCTGGTACACGGTGGACCGCAATCAGGTGCGGCGCTCGCTCGCCGCGATCGACGCGGCCGCACGCGCGGAGGGCCGCTGAGGCCGCTGAGAGAGCCCCTGGGAGAGCCGTCGGGAGAGCTGAGGGCGAGCAGCGCTCCGACGGATGAGGACAGCACAGGGCCCCGGAACCGGCGCAGGGATTCCGGGGCCCGGTCGAGAGAGGGTGAGGTCAGACCCGTCGCAGCACGGCGACGACCTTGCCCAGGATGGTGGCCTCGTCGCCGGGGATGGGCTGGTACGCGGAGTTGTGCGGCAGCAGCCAGACATGGCCGTCCTCCCGCTTGAAGCGCTTGACGGTGGCCTCGCCGTCCAGCATGGCGGCCACGATGTCGCCGTTCTCGGCGACCGGCTGGCGGCGGACGGTCACCCAGTCGCCGTCGCAGATGGCGGCCTCGATCATCGAGTCGCCGACCACCTTCAGCACGAAGAGCTCGCCGTCACCGACGAGCTGCCGGGGGAGGGGGAAGACGTCCTCCACCGACTCCTCGGCGAGGATCGGTCCGCCCGCGGCGATCCGGCCGACCAGGGGCACGTACGAGGCGGACGGCTTGCCGGTGGTGTCCGCCGGCTGCGTGTTCGGTCCGTCCGAGCCGCGCACCTCGTACGCCCGGGGGCGGTGCGGGTCGCGGCGGAGGAATCCCTTGCGCTCCAGCGCCATCAGCTGGTGCGCGACGGACGAGGTGCTCGACAGCCCGACCGCCTGGCCGATCTCCCGCATCGACGGAGGGTAACCACGCCGCTGCACCGAGTCCCGGATCACTTCGATGACACGCCGCTGCCGATCGGTGAGGCCCGAGCTGTCGGCCCGGATTCCTGGTGGCCGGCCGGGCAGCGAACGAGCGGGCTTCTGCCCCTCGTGGCCCGTGACGCCGGCGGTCTCGCTCATCGGGTGCGTCGGCTGGTCGTGTCGGCTCTGGGAGCGGTCCTGGGCGGTGATGGTGGCACTGTCTGCGGTGGTCGTCACGTCGTCGGCCCCTCTCGAGATGTTCTCCCTAGTCGGACAACGGTAGTTGCTTTCGAAAGGTTGCGCCAAACACACGTTCGAGTGAAATTCTGCGAATGGCCTGACGTGACCTTCTGGTCAGGTGTATAGGCGATAGGTCAATTCGGTACAGACGTCACAGAGCGTACCCTTCGCCGTGAAGACCGCGAACCATCCGGCCCTCCGCGAGCCCCGGATTGTCACGCTCCGTATACGCCGGCGCCGACCGGTCGCGTCCACGCCGGAACCCGCGGCCGCCCCGGCGCGGCACGTCGCGACGCCGCCCTCCGCGTACCCGCGAGGCGCTCCCCGGCGCCCGAGAGGTTTTGGGAGAGTCTTTGCCACGGGCTCTCCGGGCTCCGCTCGGCGGGGCGCGGCTCCGTCCTCGGACGTCGCCCAGTCTCGCATCCGCGCCCCGACGCCCGTGGGGCGGCCCGCCTCCCGTAGGCTTTCCGGGCGCCGGGGCGGCGCGACACGCGGTCCGCCCGGTTGGCTCCAGCCCACCAGATCTAGTGGTTTCATGGGGCCCGGTCGCCCACAAGTTGTGTTCCCCCGTCTCATGAGACCCAGGGGCATCACCTATGCTGGGGGCTGCTTCGGACGGGCCCCGGGCCCGGCGAAGGCGTACGGCCGTGTTGTGCCGTGCCGCGCTGTTCGATGGGTTCCAGGGTCATAGGAGGGTTGAGAGCGATGCACTGCCCCTTCTGCAGACACCCCGACAGCCGCGTCGTCGACAGTCGCACCACCGATGACGGGACCTCGATCCGCCGGCGCCGCCAGTGCCCCGACTGCTCCCGCCGCTTCACCACGGTGGAGACGGCGTCACTCATGGTGATCAAGCGCAGCGGGGTCACCGAGCCCTTCAGCCGCGACAAGGTCATCTCCGGCGTGCGCAAGGCGTGCCAGGGCCGGCCCGTCACCGAGGACGCCCTCGCCAAGCTCGGCCAGCGGGTCGAGGAGGCCGTGCGCGCCACCGGCAGCGCCGAGCTCTCCACCCATGACGTCGGCCTGGCCATACTGGGCCCGCTCCAGGAGCTCGACCTGGTGGCCTATCTGCGCTTCGCGTCCGTCTACCGGGCGTTCGACTCGCTCGAGGACTTCGAGGCCGCCATCGCGGAGCTGCGCGACACGCGGGCGGCCGCCCCGGTCGGCGCGGATCGCGGAGAGCGCGGGGACCGTGCGGGCCGGGACCCCGCGGACGAGGGACCCGAGGTCCCCGCGCCGGCCGGCGCCGCCGACTGACGGCGCCACCACAGACCTGCCACAGACCTGCCCGGCGCGCACGGCGCGCTCGGGCATTCAGACAGACATCGTGCCGCGGGAACAAGCGGGCACATCAGGGCGTTTTGCCCGTATCAGGGAGGCGGAATGACAGAGACGACGAGCGGCCCGGCACGCGGCTCCCGTGCCAAGGGCGGCAAGGCGATCAAGGGCCTGCGCATGGAGCGCATCCACACCACGCCCGGCGTGCACCCCTACGACGAGGTCGTCTGGGAGCGCCGTGACGTCGTCATGACGAACTGGCGCGACGGCTCGGTCAACTTCGAACAGCGGGGCGTCGAGTTCCCCGAGTTCTGGTCGGTCAACGCGGTCAACATCGTCACGAGCAAGTACTTCCGTGGCGCTGTCGGCTCGCCGGAGCGCGAGTCCAGCCTCAAGCAGCTCATCGACCGTGTGGTGCGCACGTACCGCAAGGCCGGCGAGGAGCACGGTTACTTCGCCTCCCCCGCGGACGCCGAGATCTTCGACCACGAGCTGACCTACGCGCTGCTGCACCAGGTCTTCAGCTTCAACTCCCCGGTGTGGTTCAACGTCGGCACCAAGCAGCCGCAGCAGGTCTCCGCCTGCTTCATCCTCTCGGTCGACGACTCCATGGAGTCGATCCTCGACTGGTACAAGGAAGAGGGGATGATCTTCAAGGGCGGTTCGGGCGCCGGTCTCAACCTCTCCCGCATCCGCTCCTCCAAGGAGCTGCTCTCCTCCGGCGGCAACGCCTCCGGGCCGGTCTCCTTCATGCGCGGCGCCGACGCCTCCGCAGGAACGATCAAGTCCGGTGGCGCCACGCGCCGCGCGGCCAAGATGGTCGTCCTCGACGTGGACCACCCGGACGTCGAGGCCTTCATCGAGACCAAGGTGAAGGAGGAGGAGAAGATCCGCGCCCTGCGGGACGCGGGCTTCGACATGGACCTGGGCGGGGACGACATCACGTCGGTCCAGTACCAGAACGCCAACAACTCCGTCCGGGTGAACGACGAGTTCATGAAGGCGGTCGAGAGCGGCTCGAAGTTCGGCCTGCGCGCCCGTCTGACCGGCGAGGTCATCGAGGAGGTCGACGCCAAGGCGCTCTTCCGCAAGATGGCCGAGGCCGCCTGGGCCTGCGCCGACCCCGGCATCCAGTACGACGACACCATCAACCACTGGCACACCTCGCCGGAGACGGGCCGGATCACCGCGTCCAACCCGTGCAGCGAGTACATGCACCTGGACAACTCCTCGTGCAACCTCGCCTCGCTGAACCTGATGAAGTTCCTCCGGGACGACGACCAGGGCCACCAGTCGTTCGACGCCGAGCGCTTCGCCAAGGTCGTCGAGCTGGTCATCACGGCGATGGACATCTCCATCTGCTTCGCGGACTTCCCCACCGAGAAGATCGGTGAGACCACCCGCGCCTTCCGCCAGCTGGGCATCGGCTACGCCAACCTCGGCGCCCTGCTGATGGCCACGGGCCACGCGTACGACTCCGACGGCGGCCGCGCGCTCGCCGGTGCCATCACCTCCCTGATGACCGGCACCTCGTACCGCCGCTCCGCCGAGATCGCCGCGGTCGTCGGCCCGTACGACGGCTACGCCCGCAACGCCGAGGCGCACCAGCGCGTCATGAAGCAGCACGCGGACGCCAACGCCGAGGCCAAGCGGATGGACGACCTGGACACCCCGGTCTGGGCCGCGGCCACCGAGGCCTGGCAGGACGTCCTGCGGCTGGGCGAGAAGCACGGCTTCCGCAACGCCCAGGCGTCGGTGCTCGCCCCCACCGGCACCATCGGCCTGATGATGGACTGCGACACCACGGGCGTCGAGCCGGACCTGGCGCTGGTCAAGTTCAAGAAGCTGGTCGGCGGCGGCTCCATGCAGATCGTGAACAACACGGTCCCCAAGGCGCTCAAGCGGCTCGGCTACCAGCCGGAGCAGGTCGAGGCGATCGTCGCCCACATCGCCGAGCACGGCAATGTGATCGACGCCCCGGGCCTGCGGCAGGAGCACTACGAGGTCTTCGACTGCGCCATGGGCGAGCGCTCCATCTCGCCGATGGGCCACGTCCGGATGATGGCCGCCGCCCAGCCGTTCCTCTCCGGCGCGATCTCCAAGACGGTGAACGTTCCCGAGTCGGCCACCGTCGAGGAGATCGAGGAGGTCTACTTCGAGGGCTGGAAGCTCGGCCTCAAGGCGCTGGCGATCTACCGCGACAACTGCAAGGTGGGTCAGCCGCTCTCCGTCAAGAAGAAGGAGGAGAAGGCCGAGGCCAAGCCGGAGCCGGTGGCCGAGAAGGTCGTCGAGTACCGCCCGGTCCGCAAGCGCCTCCCGAAGGGTCGTCCCGGCATCACCACCTCCTTCACGGTCGGCGGCGCCGAGGGCTACATGACCGCCAACTCCTACCCCGACGACGGCCTCGGCGAGGTCTTCCTGAAGATGTCCAAGCAGGGCTCGACCCTCGCGGGCATGATGGACGCCTTCTCCATCGCCGTCTCCGTCGGCCTCCAGTACGGCGTGCCGCTGGAGACCTACGTCTCGAAGTTCACCAACATGCGCTTCGAGCCGGCCGGCATGACGGACGACCCGGACGTGCGGATGGCGCAGTCGATCGTCGACTACATCTTCCGCCGCCTGGCGCTCGACTTCCTGCCCTTCGAGACCCGCTCGGCGCTCGGCATCCACTCCGCCGAGGAGCGCCAGCGCCACCTGGAGACGGGCTCGTACGAGCCGGCCGACGACGAGATGGACGTCGAGGGCCTGGCGCAGTCCGCGCCGCGCCACATCGAGGCGCCCAAGGCTCCGGCCGCGCCCCAGCAGGACGTGGCCGCCGCGGTTCCGGCGCCCAAGCAGGCGCACAACTCCACCGAACTGGTGGAGATGCAGCTCGGGCTGAACGCCGATGCCCCGCTGTGCTTCTCCTGCGGCACGAAGATGCGCCGCGCGGGCAGCTGCTACCTGTGCGAGGGCTGCGGCTCGACCAGCGGGTGCAGCTGATCGGTGTGATGTGACATGAGAGGAAGAGGCGGAGCCGGCAATCGGCTCCGCCTCTTCCTCTTCCCGCTGTCTGGTGGGTTCAGCGACTGGCGAGTTCAGTGGCTGGTGGGGGCGTTTCCCATCAGCGTGACAAAGGACTCCGGGTCCGTGTCGAAGCCCCGCATGATCAGGTGGAATTGCCATTCTCCCGACGCGTCACGGGTGAATTCCGCGACCGTGGCCGCCGTGGCGTCCCGCACCCCCGAGAAATCGCTGCGGGCGAGCTCGGTATAGCCCTCGGCGAGGCGCACAGCGGTGTTCGCGACGACACCGAAGGTCTTCCGCGCGCCGCCCTGCTGAATGGCGACCCCCACGACGACCCGGGTGAAGACGGGCGCCAGGCGGTCCAGCTCCAGGGTCATGACCTCGTCGTAGCCGAAGCCCTGGCCGGTCCGGCTGTCCCGGTTGAGGGTGATGGTGCCGTCCGGCGACCGGCTGTCGAAGTGGACCAGATACGCGGGCGGTCCGTACGGGGCGTCCGCGGTGTACGTGGCCGCGATGATGTCGAGATCGTGGGCCGCCGCGCCGAAGGGGCTGGGGTCCCATTTCAGCGTCACTGCGACGGTGCCAAGTCCTTTGTTGAGACCGCTCACGGAATGTCCTCCCTCGGCAGACTCCAAGCCCCCGACAGCACAGGGGTCGCCACGCGATCGCGCCCGCAACTGCCCGGAACTGCCCGAGGAATGGCGTTGGTTGTCCATGGTGCCACGTCGGGGAATCGAAGGGCGCTCCCCGGGCGCGGGAGCGCGCGGCACGGCGGGCGGAAGGGGACAATGATCCCGACGCCGGTCGAGACGTGAGGAGTACGGCGCATGAGTGATGCGGTGTGGGGCGCCGCCGATCTGGATCTCGACGCGTATCTGTCGAGGATCGGCCTCCAGGGGCCCCTCGAACCGACGCTCGACACCCTGCGGAGCGTCCACCGGGCGCACACGGCCGCGATCCCGTTCGAGAACCTGGAGATCATCCTCGGGCGGCCGATCCTCCTGGGCCTCGACGACCTCCAGGCCAAGATGGTGCACCGGCGCCGAGGGGGCTACTGCTACGAGCAGAACCTGTTGCTCGCGGCCGCCCTGGAGCGCATGGGGTTCGAGGTCCACGGCCTGGGCGGACGGGTGCGGATGGGCAGCGAGCGACTGCGGCCGGTGACCCACATGATGCTGCGGGTGCGCTGCGAGGATCAGTACTGGCTCGCCGATGTGGGCTTCGGTGGCGACGGACTGCTGGAGCCCCTTCCCCTGCGGCACGGCGCGCGGGCACGGCAGGAGCGGTGGACCTTCGCGCTGGAGGCGACGCGCGACGGCGGCGGGGAGGCCGTCGGGGGAGAGGCCTGCGGGAGGGAGACCGGCGGGAGGGGGACCGGCGAGGGCGAGACCGGCGGGAGGGAGACCTTCGTACTGCGCACGCTGCGCGATGACGGCTGGCTCGACCTGTACAGCTTCACCCTGGAGCGGCAGTACCCCGTCGACTACGCGGTGATGAACTACTACATCTCGACGCATCCGCGCTCCCCCTTCACCGGGCGGCCCGTGGTGCAGCGAAGGGAGCCGGGCGCGCGGCACACCCTGCTCGGCGCCCACCTGTCGATCGCGCGCCCCGGGCAGGACATCGAGGAGCGGGACCTGGAGGCCCATGAGTGGGCTTCCGTGCTCGCGCGTCACTTCGGCATCGAGCTGAGCCCGGCGGACGTCGAACGGCTGCGCGACTGGCGGCCCGGCGGGGAGTGAGGGGCGTCACCCCGCGCCCCGTACGATGGCGCGGTGCTGGTCAAGTGGATGCGCTGCACCGTGGTCGACCGTCGCGGCTTCGAGCGGGGGCGGCGGCGATCAGACACGCCAGGCCGAGCCGGGCCTGTTCGCCCCCGGAGAGGCTGCCGAGCCGGCGCTCG
>NZ_JBPQTV010000112.1:0-18886 GCF_051386515.1 Streptomyces sp. URMC 123
GTTCGACACACGCCCGCCCGTCCCCGTACCCCTCGGCACGCGACCGCCGGCCCGCGCGGGCATTCGCCGAAACCCGTACGGGGCGAGGGCCGCTCCGCCGTGGCACAGTGGAGACCGTGTGCGCTGCCGCCGCTGTCCCCGGCCCCGCCCTCGACGTCGTGCTGCACGGGCCGTCGGGCCCCCAGCCCGTCGGCCGGCCCGTTCCGGTGCGCGTCGAGATCCGCAACACCGGCCCCGAGGAGCTGTGGGCGGTGGGCGTGCTCGACGGATCGGAGGACGCCCTCCGCTTCCCGCACTACCGGCCCTCCATCACCCTCGGCAACACCGTGGTCGCCGAACCGGCGCCCCCCGAGGACCCCTTGGTCGGGCCGCTGCGCCCGGACGCCTTCCGCCGGCTGCGGCCCGGCGAGGGCTTCGACCCCACGGGCCCCGGCTTCCTGCCGCTGCTGACCTTCGCCGGGTTCGTGCCCCGCCGCCCGGGCCGCTACCGCTGGACGCTCACCCTCTCCACCAAGAGCGCTCGCGTCGAGGAGTGGCTGGGGAGGTTCGGCCAGGACGAGTGCCGGGCCGAGGCGCTGGCCCTGCTGAGCCGGGTGCCACGGCTGATGGTGGCGTCGGCTCCGCTGGACATCGAGGTGCGCTGAGCGGCGACGCGGCCGCCGGCCGCTCCCGGGCGCCCGGCAGCATGATGGTGCGCGACACCACGAAGGTGATCGGCACCGCCGCCGCCGAGGCGGCCAGCGGGGCCCAGCCGGTGCCGGCGCCGAGCACGTCCACCAGCACATAGACACCACCGGTGGTGAGGGCGAAGTTGGCGAGGTTGGTGAGCGGGAACAGCGCGAACTTCCGCCAGGTCGGGCGCGTGCGGTAGGTGAACCAGCAGTTCAGCAGGAAGGAACCGGCCATGCTGAGCGCGAAGGCGAGCACATGCGCCGTCAGATAGGGCAACCAGCGCAGCAGGAGCCAGTACAGGCCGAGGTAGGTACCGGTGTTGACCGCGCCCACCAGCGCGAACCGCAGTAACTGTCCCAGCATGGGGGCGGGAGACCCTTCGTCGTCGGACACGCGACACGCCCCTCCGCGCCGCCGGCCGCGGACTGCCCGCGCCGGGCCGCCGGAGAGGCGCTTCTCAGCGTGACACAGCCGCGGCCCCGGCGCCGCGAGCCGTACGCCCCGAGCGGCGCCGGCGGATCGACACGAGCACCACGAGACCGGCGAGGGCCGCCAGCGAGGCCGCGCCCACCGCCGTACCGGCGCGTAGACCGGGCGGGCGGAAGGAGCACTCGACGACCCGCTCCCCGCGCGCTCCGTCGCCGGCGCCCAGGGGCACGGAGACCAGCCCCAGGTGGTTCTCCGCCGGCCGCGCCGGTCCTCCGTCGACGGCACACCGCCACCCCGCGATCCGGGGCGCCGCCACGACGGCCCGGCCCGTACTACCGGCCGGCAGCACTGCCCGTACCCCGAAGTCGCCGGCCCGGACCTCGGTGGCACCGGTCGCCCGCAGCCGGTCCACCGCCGCGCGCAGCCGCCCCCGGTCCAGACAGCCGATGGCCCCCTCGGGGATCTCCCCGTCGGCCAGAGCGGTCAGTTCGACCTCGACCCTGCCGGAGGGCGGGACCGCGCCCAGGGGCCGCATGCCGGCGTTCCGGCTCACCGGGTCGCCCCGGAACCGGCCGACGACCTGGCTCCCGGACTGGCGCGCCGTCCCCCAGTAGCGCGGCGCGTACAGATGCACCTCGTCCCCCGGGGCGCAGACGGCGCTCAGTACGGTGCCCCGCCCCGCCCCGTTCCCGGCCCGGGTCAGCCGGTGGCCACCGTCGACCGTGGACGGCGCGACCGGGCGGCCGGCCACCCGCAGCCGGGCCGCCGGCACGGTGTAGACCCGCTCGCCCAGCAGCAGTTCCTGATTGCGGAACGGAGAGGCGCCGTACGCCGGTTCGGGGCCCGCCGGGCGCACGGTGACCAGGGGCGGCACCTCCTGCCGGGAGACGTGGAGCGTGCTGCCGTCCGGCTCGAACCACCGCTGGTGGGGGTCGGGCGGGGAGTGCACCCGGGCGCCCACCGAGAAGATCGCGTCCGTCACCGGGTTGTCCAGGCTCTGCAGGGACCGGCCGCGGGAGGTCCAGCCGTGCCCCAGGGCGGTCAGCGTCCGGCTGAGCACATCCGAGGTGTGACTGCTGTAGTACTGCGCCCCCTGGCCGCCCACCAGCAACGGGTCGTTGCCGACGGTCTGTTCGCGCCCCGGGTCGGTGCGGTAGCGGGGCCAGCCGTCGACCGCCGTGATCAGGTCGCGCTGAGCCCGCTGGCGGGCGCCCCAGGGCGCGTAGTCGTCCTGCTGGTGGACGCGGGCGCGCGTGGCCAGCGCGACGGTGGCCGCGGACTGGCCCAGGTGCGCCACGGCCAGCAGACCCGCGGCGAGCGCCACGGCGGCCGGCCGGCGCGCCCGCTCGGCCCTGCGCAGCAGGAGCAGCCCGGCCCCGGTGACCGCCGCCCCCGCCGCCAGCGTGGCGGCCGTCCAGCCGCGCGTCAGCTCGCTGGGGACGGCCGCGGCCACCACGAGCGCCAGCAGCCCGCCGCCCGCCAGCAGGGCGCGCCGGCCCGGCAGCCCCCGGGCGAACGCCAGCCAGCCGGCGATCACCACCAGCCCGCACACCACGAACGCCTGCCGGTACTGGCTGCCGTTGGGCGTGGCGAAGGCGTGCCAGGCCAGATGGGTCGGCCCCCACTGGAGAGAGGCGGTGGCCGCGGCCGGCAGCACCGCCCAGACGGCGCGGACCCGCCGCGGGAGCGCGGAGTGGAAGGGGAGGGCCAGGGCGAGCAGCAGTACTGCCAGATCCAGGGAGAGGGCGGGGGAGCTGAAGCTGTACGAGGCGGGCAGCAGCCGGGCGAACACATCCGTCCAGGGCACCGGGGCGAAGGCCAGATCGCGGCCCGGGTACGCGTGCCGGGTGCCGGCGTGCACCACGAGCACCACCGGCGCGGCCAGGCCCACGCCGAGCACCGCGGTCCCGGCGGCCCGACCGAGCACCCGGGGCCACCGCCGCCCCGGCGGAACACCCGCGTCCGCCGCCAGCAGCCGTGCCAGCAGAACCAGAGCGGCGCCGAGCGTGGCCATGTAGGCGGTGTAGAAGTTGGCCGTCCAGGCGAGGGCGACCACCAGCACGCCGAGCACCGGGCGCCGGCCGGCCAGCGCCCACTCGCCCACCAGACAGAGCATCGGCAGTGCGATCAGCCCGTCCTGCCACATCGGGTTGAACGCCGCGTCGGCGACCGACCAGCCGCACAGCGCGTAGGAGGCGCCGAGCAGCGCGGCGGCCCACCAGCGGCCCCGCCGCAGGCTCAGCAGCAGCCAGGTCATGGCGGCCGCCGCGGCGGCGATCTTGAGCACGGTGATCGCGTACAGCGCGTGGTCGATGTCCTCCCGGGGGAAGAGGGCCACGAGCGGAGCGAACGGGCTCGTGAGATAGGTGCCGAGGTCCGGGAGGAAGGCGGCGCCGTAGCCGGACTGCCAGTTCAGCGACAGCCCGCCGTCGCCCCGGCCGTGCAGCAGGTCCCACAGCTTGGCGTGGTACGGCACGTACTGGTTGCCCAGGTCGTTGACGGCGCGGGTGTACGGCCCGAACGGAAAGGACCGGGCGAGGGCGCAGCCCGCGCAGTACGCCACGGCGGCGAGCGCGGCGGAGAGGGCGGCCGCGCGGGCCAGGGCCCGGCGGTGGGGCGTCGCGAACGGGCGCGAGCGCTTCAGGGCGGCGCGCGGGCGCGGCCCCGAGGTCGCGCGCGGGCGGCGGGGCTCCCGGGGACCGCCGCCGGGCTGCGCGGCCCCCGCTATGTCCTCGTCGGCGGTGTCGGGAGCGGATTCCTGAGTCGGCATGGAGTCCCTGTCGGATGCGGCCCGGAGAGATCCCGGAGAGATCGGTCCGGAGAGCGTGGGAAGAACGGCGCGCACGGGTGTGCGAGGCCACTCTCGCCGGGGTTTCCGACTTCCCTCGAACGGTGGGTGAACGCGGGATGGCACGTGGCGGGACGTCCGGTGCGAGCCAGCGCCCCGGCCGCCATGAGCGATGAACCTCAGGGCGTGTCAGGGGGCCGGAGCGCGAGTTGTGTATCCGGTTCGTATCAGGCAGTGCTTGATCGCGCATCGAAATGTCGCCGCGCTCGGACGGCGACGCCGACCCGGCGGCCGGGTCCGATGTCTGCCGTATCGTTCCTTTCGGGTCGGCGCCTGCGCGGGCAGGCGCACGCGGCGTGCCTGCCCATGACCGTCCGAATGACCGTTTGAACAGGAGTGATCTCTCCGTGTCCTCGTCCGTTCCGGCCGCGTCCTCGAGTCCTGTCCGGGTGCTGCTGGTGGAGGACGACGAGCTCATGCGCCGGTCGTTCGCCATCGCCCTGGAGCGCTACGGCTACCGGGTGAAGGCGGCCGCCGACGGCCTCACGGGGCTGGAGCTGTTCCGGGAAGAGGACTTCGACCTGCTGATTCTCGATGTGATGCTGCCCGGTCTGGACGGGATCGGCCTGTGCCGCAGGGCCCGCGAGACGAGTCTGGTGCCCATTCTGATGATGTCCGCGCGCGGTGACGGGCTCGATGTGGTGGCCGGCCTGGAGGCCGGTGCGGACGACTACGTGGTGAAGCCCGTGGACACGCCGGTGCTCGTGGCGCGCATCCGCTCGCTGCTGCGGCGGGCGGCGTACGGGCCCGTCCCGCAGGCGGGGCAGCCGGCGGGTGGCGAACCGTCGTCCGAGGGGCAGCTGCTGGTCTTCGGGGACCTGACGATCGACACGGCCGGCATGGAGGTGTTCGTCGCCGGCAGCCGGGTGGCGCTCACCCCGACCGAGCTGAAGCTGCTGCTGGAGTTCGCCGCGCGCCCCGGGGTCGTACTGGAGCGGCACACCCTGCTGCGTGAGGTGTGGGACTACGGCTGGGACGGTGACAGCCGGGTCGTGGACCTGTGTGTGCAACGGCTGCGCCGGAAGCTGGGCCGGGAACGGATCGAGACCGTGCGCGGTTTCGGCTACAAGTTCAGGCGCTGAGGTGCGCGGCGTGCCCCGGCTGTGGCCGGCCCCGGCGTCCCTGCGCTGGAAGATCGCGGCGCTGGCCGCGGTGACGGCCTGCCTGGTGGCGGCGGCGGTGGGCGTGCTGGTGCATCTGTGGACCGCGCGGGACATCCGGAGCCGGACGGAGGGGGAGGCGCTGAACTCCCTGTACTCGGCCATGGACGTCCACCGGCGCACCGGGACGCTGGCGGACGGTGCCGAGCTGGACCCGTCCGAGCTGCCCGACGCGATGCGCGACCCGGCCGACAGTGCCCGGCACACGGCGTACGACGGACGGGTGCAGGGGAATCTGGGGCCGAGTGTGTGGGCCGCTCAGCGGACCGGTGGCGCGGGCAGCCCGGTCCTGGCGGTCAGGGTCAACATGGGCCCCCGGCTGCACGACCTGCGCCGGCTGGACGTGACCATGGCGGTGGCCTCGCTGGTCGCGGTGGCGGCGACCACGCCGGTGGCGGTGTACGGGGCGGGGCTGGTCGCCCGCCGACTGCGGCGGGTCTCGCAGACCGCGGGGCGGATCTCCACCGGGGACCTCGATGCCCGTACCGGGCCGGTCAACGGCCGCGACGAGGTCGCCGAGATCGCCGCCACGGTCGATCTCATGGCCGACAGTCTCAGCCGGCGGCTGCGCAGCGAGCGCCGGTTCACGGCGGACGTGGCGCATGAGCTGCGCACTCCTGTCGGCGGTCTGCTGGCCGCCGCCGATCTGCTGCCGCCCGGCGAGACGGAGGACCTGCTGCGGGCCCGGGTGCGCGACCTGCGGGGCCTGGTCGAGGACCTGCTGGAGATCTCACGGCTGGACGCCGGCGCCGAGCAGCCGGTTCGTGTGCCGGTGCCGCTCGGCGCCGTGGTGCGCGAGGCGGTGGCTCGTACCGGCCTCGACACCGAGGTCACCGTCGCCGAGGAGACGCGGACCGAGGAGACGCGGACCGAGGAGACGCGGGCCGAGAACCCGCGGGCCGAGAACCCGCGGACCGTGGAGACCGATCCCCGCCGTCTGGAGCGCATCGTCGGCAACCTCGTCGTCAACGCCCACCGGCACGGGGCGGCCCCGGTGCGGGTCGTGGTCGAGGGCCGTACGGTCGTCGTACGCGACCACGGGCCGGGCTTCCCGGAGGAACTGCTGCGCGAGGGGCCGCGCCGCTTCCACACCGGCGCCGCGGAACGCGGCTCCGGTCACGGCCTGGGGCTGACCATCGCCCTCGGGCAGGCCGGGCTCCTCGGGGCCGAGCTGCGCCTGGACAACGCCCCGGACGGCGGTGCCGTCGCCACCGTGCGCCTGCCCGCCTGACCCGGCCGACGCCACTGGGCGGAACTGCCGCGCGGCAGAGCGGACACCGATACACGCCGGCCGGGAGGCCGATACGTTTCCCGGACACCCTTCGGAGTGCACTGTTCCGCACCCGAAGGGGAGTACCCGTTGACCGCCGACCTGCTGCCACCGCACCCGCTGACCGGGGCCGCCGCCTCCACCACCGATCTGACGAAGATCTACGGCAGCGGCGACACCCGCGTCGTGGCCCTGGACCGGGTCGGCATCGCCTTCCGCGAGGGCGAGTTCACCGCGATCATGGGTCCGTCGGGCTGTGGCAAGTCCACACTGATGCACTGCGCCGCCGGCCTGGAGGCACCCAGCTCCGGCTCCGTGCGCATCGGCACCACCGAACTGAGCACCCTGGACGACCGGCAGCTCACCCAACTGCGGCGCGACCGGGTCGGGTTCATCTTCCAGGCGTTCAACCTGCTGCCGACGCTCACCGCGCTGGAGAACATCACGCTGCCGCTGTCCATCGCCGGGCGCCGCCCCGACCCGCGGTGGCTGGACCGTGTGGTGGCCATGGTGGGGCTGTCCGGGCGCCTGGACCACCGGCCCGCCCAGCTGTCCGGCGGGCAGCAGCAGCGGGTCGCGGTGGCCCGTGCCCTGCTCTCCCGACCCGCGATCGTCTTCGGTGACGAGCCCACCGGCAACCTCGACTCCCGCGCCGGCGCCGAGGTGCTCGGCTTCCTGCGCGACTCGGTGCGCGAGCTGGGCCAGACCGTGGTCATGGTCACCCACGACCCCGTCGCCGCCGGCTATGCCGACCGCGTCGTCTTCCTCTCCGACGGCCGGCTGGTCGACGAGATGGCCCACCCCACCCCGGAGCGGGTCCTCGATCGGATGAAGAGCCTCGACACCCGCTCGGGCGTCAGCTGACCCCGCTTCCCTCCGACCGATCTCCCGCTCGCTCCCCGTCGAGCCCGCGCAACCGGAAAGCACCCATGCTGAAAGCAGCCCTGCGCAACCTCCTGGCGCACAAGGCCCGTCAGTTCATGACCATCCTCGCCGTCTGCCTGGGCGTCGCGTTCGTCAGCGGCACCCTGGTCTTCGCCGACTCCACCGCCGCCGCCCACCGCGCCGCCGCCTCGAAGAACTTCGCCGGCATCGCCGTCACCGTGACCTCGAGGACACCCGCGCCCGGTGCCGAACCGGAGCAGCGCGACGGCGTACTCGACGACGCGCTCGCCCGGAAACTGGCCCAGGTCCCCGGCGTGGCCGCCGTACGGCCCAACGTCGACGGCGTCGCCACCATGAACGCGGCGGACGGCACCCCGCTCCGCGTCACCATGGGAGCGAACCTGGCCGCCGCCCACCTGCCCGGCGCGGACGGCAAGGACGACCGCTATCCGCTGATCGAGGGCCGCGCCCCGACCAGCAGCGGTGAGCTCGCTGTGGACCGCGCCGCAGCGGAGGCCGGGCACTTGAGCATCGGCGACGAGGTCACGCTGGCGGTCGACGGCCCGGTCATGACCAAGCGGCTCGTCGGCATCGTCACCACCACCGACACCCGCGTGACCGCCGGCGGCACCCTCGCCCTGTTCGACCGGGCGACCGCCCAGCGGCTGTTCGCCTCCCCGGGCCACTACACCAGCATCGACATCTCCGCCACGCCCGGCACCGACCAGTTCACCCTCGCGAGCCGCATCACCGACGCGCTCCCCGCCGACCGGGCCGAGGCCACCACCGGCACCGCCCAGGCCGCCCAGCAGGCGATCCACGTCGACACTCTGACCCGGGGCTTCGCGAAGGTGCCGATGGTCTTCGCCGGCGTCTCGCTCTTCATCGGCTCCTTCCTCATCGTCAACACCTTCACCATGCTCGTGGCGCGGCGCACCCGGGAGATCGCACTGCTGCGGGCCATCGGCGCCTCGCGTCGCCAGGTGTCCCGCTCCGTACTGCTGGAGGCCCTCCTGGTCGGTCTCGTCGCCTCGGCCGCCGGTTTCGTGCTGGGCCTCGCCATCGCCTCCCTGCTGCCCGAGGCCCTGAGCACCGGCGCGAGTACGCTGCCCGAAGGGCCGCTGGTGATCGGGGCGCGCTCGGTCCTGGCCGCGCTCGCCGTGGGCGTGGGCGTCACCGTGCTCGCCGCGTGGCTGCCGGCCCGCAGGGCGGCGAAGGTCGCCCCCGTCGAGGCGATGCGCACCGCAGGGCAGCCGCCCGCCACGCCCCGGACCCGTACGCGCGGCCTGGCAGGTCTCGCTCTCCTCGCGCTCGGCGCCGGATGGCTGGTCTCCCTCACCGGAGCCGAGGACGCCTCGGAGGAGAACCTGCGGGACGCCATGATCGGTTGCGCTCTCCTCGCCGCCGCCCTGATCGTGCTCGCACCGCTGCTCGCCGCCCCCGTCATCCGGCTGACTGGGCGGCTGACGGGCCGGTTCGGGGTCACCGGCCGCCTCGCCACGCGGAACGCCCTGCGCGACCCGCGGCGCACCGCGGCCACCGCCGCGACCCTGATGATCAGCACGGCGCTGGTCGCCGGGCTCTCCGTCATCGGCCACTCCACGGGGCAGGCCCTCGACCAGCAGGCCGCGGCCGGGCTCGACGCCGACTACGTCGTCAGCACCCGCACCACCATGAGCGGGATCGACCCGGCCGCCGTACGCCAGGTGGCCGCCACGGCGGGGGTGCGGACCACCAGCGCCGTCACCGACTCCACCATCGTCACCGGCGGCCACGTCCGGACCATCGCCGGCGTCGACCCCGACACCGTGACCGACGTGATGCGCCTCGACTTCGCCAGCGGCTCCCTGCGGGACCTCGGCCCCGGCCGCGTCGCCGTCTCCCGCACGCTCGCCCGCGATCACGGGCTGACCGCGGGCGCCGAGCTCACCCTGGGCATGGGCCGGAACCGGGAGCCCAAGCAGTACACCGTTGTGGGCGTCTACAAGGACAACCCCATTGCCGGCGACGCCCTCGGCGTCCGCGACGAGGTGGCGGACAACAGCTACTTCCCCCACACCGTCCAGCGCGTCCTCGTCCGCACCGACGGCCGAGCCGTCTCCCGCACCACCGAGCGGCTGCTGCGCACCGCCGTCGGCAACAATCCGCTGCTCAAGGTGCAGAACCGTCAGCAACTCGTCGACGAGGCCGCCGGCACCCTGGCCGACCTGCTGAACATCATGTACGGCATGCTCGCCATCGGCGCGGTGATCAGCGCGCTCGGCATCGTCAACACCCTGGCCATGTCCGTCGCCGAACGCACCCGCGAGATCGGCGCCCTGCGCGCCCTCGGCATGGACCGCTCCCACGTCCGCCGGATGATCCGACTGGAAGCGGTCACCGTCGCCGCGTTCGGCACCCTCCTGGGCCTGGCAGGCGGCCTGTTCGCGGCCTGGGCGGTCGGCTCACTGGCAGCCGGGGCGATCGACCGGTACACGCTGGTCCTGCCGTGGGGCACGCTGCTCCTCGTGTGCCTCATCTCCCTGGCGACAGGCGTGGCCGCCGCTGCCGTCCCCGCCCGACGAGCCGCCGCCCTCAGCCCACTGACGGCCGTGGCACACACGTGAACCGCCAGGAGTACGGGGCTTCAGGACGCGGCGAGCGCCGTGGGCGCCGTGTTCACGCGCAGCGACTCCAGCGTGTCGATCTGCCGTTGGGCCCGCCGCAGCAGATTCTGCAGACGCTCCGTGTCCAGCGCCTCGTGCCGCTCGGAGATCTCCAGCAGCGACCGCCACAGCAGCGACTTGCCCTCGACGCCCAGCCGCAGGGTCTCCAGCTCGATGAGGGTGCTCAACTGCGCGCGCTTGAGCAGTCTGCCGTTGAACTTCAGCCGCCCGAGCTTCTCACCGGCCCAGCCGCCCAGGATCTTGTAGCGGCGGACCGGAACCTCCAGCCGGGCCATCATCTCCAGCAGCGCCCCGCGGTCCTCGGCGATCTCGGCCGCCAGGCGCTCCAGCTCCGGCCCGGCGGCCGAGCCGCGCAGCCGGCCCGCGAGCCGCTTGGCGAGCTCCACGCCCGCGCTGGCGCCGCCCAGGTGGTCGTTGAGATAGATCCCGAGCATCCGGGGAGTGCCCTCGCCGGAATCCGCGGTCGGTGCCGGGCTGCCCATCGCTGTCCTCCGGGGGATTCGGGGGGCGTGCGGGGTGTCCCGCACGGGAACCTTTCGACCTTACGACGCCTCGCGTACCACTGCCCCCGAATGCGCCCCCTACACCGCGTGGCACTGCGCCGTACGGACGCCGGCGCGTCCGCCCGCCACCGTACGGACGCCGGCGCGCCCGGCCACCGTACGGGTCCGGGCGCGCGCCCGCCCGCCACCGTACGGTCAGCCGGCGGGCGGAGCGAGCCCGTACACCCGTCGGGCGTTGCCGGCCGCGATCAGCGCCGCGATCCGCCCGGCGTCCTCCGCGCTCCAGGCGCCGGCGGCCACCCACCGGGCCAGCAGCCGGCCGAGCGCCTCGCGGAAGGACCAGGCCCCCACCACGTAGAGCTCCGGCAGGCCGTAGGCGTCGGTGGAGAACAGCAGCTTGCCGAACGGGGCGAGTTCCAGCATCTCGGCCAGTACGGCCTCCGCGCGCACGCCCGTGTAGGACAGGGCGAGCCCCATGTCGGCGTAGACGTGCGGGAAGACCTGCGCCAGATAGGCCGCGTTCCGGTGGTACGGGTAGCCGTGCAGCAGCACGAGGGTGGTGCCGGTGTCCCGCACCGCGCGCACGAAGTCCGTCAGCAGCAGGGGATCGGACCGGTGCAGCCGCAGATCCGGGTCGCCGAAGCCGGTGTGCAGCTGGATCGGCCGGCCGGTGCGCGCGGCCGACCACAGCAGATGGCGCACCAGGACCGGGTCGGTCACCCGCCCGGCCCGGGGCCCGCCGCGCGGCCGGTGGGCCAGCCACCGCCGAACCGCCCGGCGCACCTCCGCCGCCTCCGGCGGGCCGGGCTCGAAGTCCAGCCCGTGGCGGTAGGCGGCCACCGATTTGAAACCGAGGGCCGTACGGGCCGCCTCCTCGATCGCGTCGGCGAGAACGGCCGGAAAGTGCTCCGCCGCCGTGTTCCCCGTGCCGCCCTCAGCCAGCAGCCCGTCGGCGATCCGCTCCGCCAGCAGCTCCAGCCGGACGATCACATGGCCGTTCCCGCCGCCCGCGGCCGCCAGCCGGCGGTGGTCCAGGAAGTCCCCGGCGGGGGCGTCCGGCCCGGTGTCCACCAGGTAGTCGCCGATGCCGGTGGCCCGCAGCAGCCGCCGGGTGACCTCGGCCGCGCCCAGCTCCCGCCGGCGTTCGAGATAGCGCTCGGGCGGGCAGTGGGGTTCGAGGTCGAGCAATGGAGGGCACCAGCGCCGCACGGCGAAGCCGAGCTGGCTGTCGAAGAAGGAGGTGCCGGGCGCCGCGGGGGAGTCGGACTCGGTGAGCAGGGCCTCGAACGAGGCCCGGTCCGGGTCCCCGCCGATCACACCGTGGCAGTGCTGGTCCACCAGGGGCGGCAGCGCCACGGCCGGCGGCTCCGGCGAGCGCGGCTCCGGCGACGGCGGCGGCGTCATCAGTACCGCCCCCGGGTGGCTGCCGCGATCTCCGCGGGGGTGGCGTCGGCGAACAGCGCCGCCTCGGCGCGCCGCACGGCGGCCACCGCCTCGAACAGGGGCTCGCCGAGTGCCTCGCGCAGTACTGCCGAACCCTCGAAGTGCCCGAGCGCCTCGGTCAGGGAGACCGGCAGCCGGCTCTGGCCGCCCGTGACGGCCGGATCGCCCGCCACCGGCGGCGGCAGCGACGCCCCGGCGTCGATCCCCGCCAGACCGGCCGCGATCACCGATCCCACCGCCAGATACGGATTGGCGGCCGGGTCCACGGTCTTCAGTTCGGCGTTGGCCCCTCCGGGATCGGCGGGCGAGCCGGTGATGAATCGGAGTGCCGCTTCCCGGTTCTCCAGGCCCCAGCAGTGGAAGGCGCCCGACCAGCGGGACGGCCGGAGCCGGAGGTAGCCGGCCGGCGAGGGGGCGACGACGGCCATCAGCGCCGGCAGCTCCCCGAGCACCCCGGCCAGGAACGCCTCGCACTCCCGGGTCATGCCGTGCGGGCCGTCGCCGTCCCGGCACAGGTTCCGGCCGTCGCGCCAGAGGCTCAGATGCAGATGGGCGCCGTTGCCCACCCCGTCCGGCTCGACCACCGGACCGAACGCGGTGGACAGCCCGTGGCGGAGGGAGACCCCCCGGATCGTCTCGCGGACCAGCACGGCCAGATCGGCGGCGCCGACCGGGTCCGACGGGGCGACGGAGATCTCGTACTGCCCCGGCGCGTACTCGGGGTGGATCTGGAGGACCTCCACGCGCTGGGCCGAGAACGCGCTCAGGAGGTCGTCGAGGTAGTCGGAGAGCTCCACCAGGCGGGCCATGCCGTAGGCGGGGGAGGGCGGTGAGCGGCGCGGCTCGCCCACCGCGTCCGCCGGCCCCGCCGTGGCCCCTTCGGCCGGGCCCTCACCGGCCGCCGCCGACCCCGGGCCACCGGCGGCCCCCCGGGCGTTCGGGCCCAGGACGACCCACTCCGTCTCGAATCCCATCCGCGGCTCGATGCCGTACTCCGCCGCGCGCTCGGTCATCCGCCGGGCGAACTGTCGCTGACAGGCCGGGTGCGGGGCGCCGAGCTGGTCGTAGCGGTCGACCGGAGCCCAGGCCCAGCCGGGCTGGGCGGCGAGCACGGTCAGCCGTCCGAGGTCGGGGAAGAGCCGCAGATCGCCGTCCGGGCCGCCGATGTGGCGACTGGTGGTGAGGGAGTCGTCGACCAGATAGATGTCGAAGACGGGCGACATGCCGACGCCCCAGCGGGCGGTGTGCGCCAAGCGCGCGGTGGGCACGGCCTTGACCCGGGTCAGCCCCGCGTTGTCCACCCACGTCAGGGCGACGCCGTGGACGTCCTCCGCGGCCAGCCGGGCGGCCTCCTGCCGGGCGAGCGACTCGGCCTGCTCTCGTGCGGCCAGCTCCATGCCCCCTCGTCTACCACAGATCGGGAGGAAGCAGGGCATTTCGGCGGCGAAATCGCGCCATTCGCGGCCCGCGACCGCCGCTGCCGGGGCTCGGGTGCCACACCCCGATCGAAGCCCGACGCCCACTGGGATACTTGAGGACAGTACGACCGAACGTGTGTCGAGGGGAACGGGTTGATGGTGAGGAACCTGCGGGGTGCCAGCGCGGTGATCGCGGCCGGTGCCGCCTTCGCCCTGGTCCTGACGGTCGCGGGATGCGACGACGACGCGGCCGGCGACGCGGCCTCATCGGCGGGCGCCGCCGGTGGCCAGGACAGTGGCGGCAAGGCACCCGGCGCCGACGGCGCCGGGGCGAAGAAGGACGGCAAGGGCAAGGACGAGCCCTGGGACGGAAAGGTGAAGGTGCTCGGCGACGGGTCCACCTCGTACACCGGCCCGCAGCCCAAGCAGCCCACCCCGGAGAAGCTCAAGCCCGGCGAGGCGCCGCCGCAGTTCGTCGTCTTCTCCTGGGACGGCGCGCTGGAGGGCGACGACCATCTGTTCTCCCACTTCCGCCGGGTGGCGAAGGAGAACAACGCCCATATGACCTTCTTCCTCACCAGCATGTATCTGCTGCCCAAGTCGAAGAGCACCATTTATCGCCCGCCGCAGCACAACCCCGGCTCCGCCGCCATCTCCTTCGCGACCGACGAGCACATCAAGACGACGCTGGAGCAGCTCGGCGCGGCCTGGCGGGAAGGCCACGAGATAGGCAGCCACTTCAACGGCCACTTCTGCGGTCCCAAGGGCGGCGGCGACTGGAGCGCCGCCGAGTGGAAGAGCGAGGTGGAGCAGTCGTACACCCTCGTCGAGAACTGGAAGACCAACACCGGTTTCAAGAACCTCCCGCCGCTGCCCTTCGATGTGCGCAAGGAGTTCGTGGGCGGGCGGGCGCCCTGTCTGGAGGGGCAGAAGACCCTCGTCTCGGTCGTCAAGGACCTCGGCTGGCGCTATGACGCCAGCTCGCCCGGCGACTTCCAGATCTGGCCCTCCAAAATGGACGGCGTCTGGAACTTTCCGCTGCAAATGCTGCCGTATCCCGGTAAGGAGGCACAGGTCCTGTCGATGGACTTCAACTTCCTCTACAACCAGTCCCAGGGGAAGACCGACGGCGACCCCAAGATGTACGAGACCTGGCGCAAGGAGACCCGTCAGGGCTATCTCAACGGATTCGAGCGCGTCTACAACGGCAGCCGCGCGCCGCTCTTCATCGGCAATCACTTCGAGCAGTGGAACGGCGGCATTTACATGAAGGCCGTCGAGGACGTGATGAAGAGCGTCTGCAAGCGCGACGGGGTGCGCTGCGTGTCCTTCCGGCAGCTCGCCGACTGGATGGACGCCCAGGACCCGGCGGTGCTGGAACGTCTCCGCGGGCTCGATCCGGCGCAGGCCCCGGACTGGAAGACGCTCGTCAAGTAACGCGGGCGGCCCGAGCCCCGAGACCGGGAGGGCGCGGACCCGTGGCCTCCCGGCCCGCGCCGCCCCGTGGCGCCTGGCCGGCGCCACCCCGTAGCGCCCGGTCCCCGCCGGTCCGCGCCGCTCCTCAGCGCCCGGCCGGCGACGCCTTCATGTAGTCCGTCCAGATCTGCAGCGGATACGGGCTGCCCACGGCCGACGCCGGGGCCCCGCCCAGCCCGTTCAGCGGCAGCACCTCCAGCGTCTTGGGGTCCATCCGGAACAGCGACACCGCCGTGGAGACCTTGTCGGTGTAGCCCACGAACCAGGACGCCTTGTTCTCCTGCTCGGTGCCGGTCTTGCCGGCCGCCCGCGGATCGACGGACTTCGCCGCCTGCGCGGTGCCGTTCTGCACCGCGCCCCGCAGCGCGTCGGTCACCGCGCTCGCCACCTCGGCCGGAAGCGCCCGCTCCGTCGTGGGCCGCGGCAGCGCGATCCCGTTGCCGTTGCGGGTCACCTTGACCACCGAGTACGGGTCGGTGCGCATGCCGTCCGCGGCGAAGGCCGCGTACGCGCCGGCCATGCGGATCGCGCTCGGCGTGGAGTTGCCCAGGGAGAACGCCGGCACCTGGCGGCCGAAGCTGCTCTCCAGCAGCCCGACGTCGAGCGCCGCCTGGCGCACCCGGTCCAGCCCGACGTCCATGCCCAGCTGGAGCAGCGGGCCATTGACGGAATTCACCATGGCGTCGCGCAGGGTGATCGTGCCCCAGGACTTCCCGCCGTCGTTCGCGGCCTTCACGATCTTTCCACTGCGGTCCCAGTAGGGGCCCTCGGGCGTGCGGACGGCCACCTTGTCGTCACCGTTGTACTTGGCGGCGGGGGTGATCGGGGTGCGCTTGGCGCCGCGCTCCTTCTGCACGCCGTCGCGGAGGGCGGCGGCGTAGACGATGGGCGTGAACGAGGTGCCGGCCGGCACATTGACCTGGTTGGCGTCGTTGAAGCCCTGCTTCAGATAGTCCACGCCACCGTTGACGGCGAGAATCCGGCCGTCCGGGGCGATGGAGGCGGCGCCGATCCGTACATGGGTGTCGGCCGGCCGCCGCTCCGGGTCGAGCCCGTCGCGGACCTTGCGCACGGCCTTGTCCAGCGCCTCGACCCGCGCCTTGTCGAAGGTCGTGTAGATCTGATAGCCGCCCAGGTCGAATTCCGCGTCCGAGATCTTGGTGTTCTTGGCCACGTACGCCTTGGCCATTTCCATCAGATAGCCGCGCTGACCGCTCAACCCCGATGCCTTGGGCATCTCCTTCGGCTCGGGGAACGTGGTGTAGGTGGCCCGTTCCTCCCGGGACAGCTTGCCGATCCGCACCATGCGGTCGAGGGTCCATTCCCACCGCTCCACGGCGCGCTTGCGATTCGCGTCGCTCAGCGTGGGGTCGTAGAGCCCGGCGCCCTTCAGCAGGGAGGCGAGAAAGGCGCCCTCGCTCGCGTTGAGCTGTGACACCTCCTTGCCGTAGTACGCCTGCGCGGCGCGCTGGATGCCATAGGTGCCGCGGCCGAACCAGCTCGTGTTGAGATAGCCCTCGAGAATCTCGTCCTTGCTCATCCGATTGTCCAGCTTCACCGCGATGAGCATCTCGGTGAATTTACGGCTGAGGGTCTGGTCCTGGCTCAGATAGGCGTTCTTCACATACTGCTGGGTGATGGTGGAACCGCTCTGGGTCTCCGCGCCCGACACCATGCGCACCAGCGAGCGGGTGATGCCCTTGGGGGAGACACCGGAATCGGAGTAGAACGTCTCGTTCTCGGCGGCGAGCACGGCCCACTGAACGCCCTCGGGAACCTTGTCGAGCGGCATTTCCTGTCGGCTCACCCAGCCGGTCCTGGCCATTTCCGTGCCGTCGGACCAGTAGTACACATTGTCCTGCTGGGTGGCGAAGCTGTTGAGGTTCTCGGGTATCTCGGCCTGCCAGTAGGCGTACATCACGACCGCCGTCACACCGCCGACGGCATAGGCCACCGCCCCCAGCCACTGCCGCCAGGACGGCACCCAGCGGCGGAACCCCGTACGGCCCGGGCGCGGGTACTCCCAGCGCAGCCGGCGGGCCAGCCGCAGCACCACCGCCGCGCCCGGGAGGGCGGCCACCCGCGCCATGGCGGTCCCCAGCGCTCCGCTCGGCGCCGCCGACGGCTTGGCGCGCTTCCGGGGGCGGGCGGCGCGCCGCGAGCCGCCCGGGGCGGCGCCGGCCGGCCGGACGATCCTGAGCCGCAGGGTCTGCTCCGGAGAGGCCGTGCTCTCGGCCGTCCTGTCGGCCTGGGAACCGGCCGAGGACCCGGCCGAAGGCCCGTCAGCGCTCCCGGCGTCGGCGAAGCGCGGCGACTGCTCCCGCGCCCAGGGCGGGCCGGGCGACGGGGGAGAGGGGGGCGACTCGGCCGAACGGGCCGACGGGGACGCCTTGCGGCGGTGCTTGCTCATCTATGCCTGCCATGCGCGGCGCATTCGCCGCCTCCGTATTCCTGCACCGGTGGTACGGCACCGGCCCCGACGCGGCCTCGCACGCTCGAGAGTCTTCCGAATCATCACGTTTCCCCCACGGTCGGACGAGGCTTGCGGGAGGAGGCCCCCCGGCCCCCTCGATGCCGTCAGCCTATGCGGCGTGACCGGCGACTCCTGCGGGACCCCCGTGATCCGGGGCCCGCGAGGGGCCGCCGTGCTGTACTGATACGTATGGATCTGCTCGACGCGTTCGACAGGGCGCTCCCGGAATTCGACCGCAGGGTGCATCGGGTGCGGCGGGACCAGTGGACCCGCGACACGCCCTGCTCCGACTGGTCGGTGCGCGATCTGGTGGGCCATCTGACCGTGGAGCACCTCTGGGCTCCGTGGCTGCTGCGCGGCGCCACGCTGGCGGAGGTCGGCGACCGCTTCGACGGCGATGTGCTCGGCGACCACCCCGTGCGGGCCTGGGAGCGGGCCGCCGCCGGGTCGCGGGAGGCGTTCCACCGGCCCGGTGCGCTGGAGGGCGAGGTCCACACCAGCGGCGGGCCCACCCCCGCCACGGAGTACGCCTGGCAGATGATCGGCGACCTCACCGTGCACGCGTGGGACCTGGCGCGCGGCATGGATGACGACGACCGCCTCGACGAGGAGCTGGCCGAGGCGGTGTACGAGGGTGTGGCGCGCCGCGCCGACGACTGGCGGGGGTCCGGGCTGTTCGAGGCGCCGGTCGACGTGCCGGCGTCGGCTCCCGCCCAGGACCGGCTGGTCGGCCTCCTGGGCCGGCGCCCCTGAAGCGGGTCACCGTGGGGGCGGCCCTGCAGCGGGTCACCGTACGGGTGGTCCTGGAGCGGGTCACTGTACGGCGGCCGGCGACCGTACGCCCGCCCGGTTCCGCCGCCTGATCACGCGGGCGGGCGGCGGTCGCGTTCGCGCTCGCGGCGGCGGAGGACGACGTACAGGTCCAGCGCCGCCAGCAGGGCCAGGGCCGCGCAGATGCCGGCCACCGTGGCCAGCGCCCGGCGGCTCGGATCGCCGTCCGGCTCCGCGTACGCCGCCCACACCGAGAAGCCGGCGGCCCCCGCGAGGAACAGCGGCGCGTACACCGCGGAGAGCAGCAGCCGCAGCCCCAGCGGGCTGCGGGCGGAGGTGGGCTCGGTGCCACTGCGCGGCCGCCCGCCGAGGGGCAGGAGGCGCCCCTCCGCCGGCCCGCCGCGCGGACGGTGCCCGAAACGATCTCTCATGGCGCCCTCCCGGTGGTGCGGTCGTGGCGCGCCCGTGCCACGAAGGCCCGGTTGCGCCACGAGAGGCCCGGCCGTCGTACGTCCTCCCGATGCCAGCGTAGATCTCCACCCGGGCGTGCCGCGGGGGTCGTACGGTGGCGGGTGAGGGAGGCGTCCACGGCGACGCCCCCGACGGCCGCCCGTGGCCCGCGGGTGATCGTTCACGGCGAGTGAAGCGGCACCCCTCGGGTACCCGAGCCGGACGGCGGCCGGCGAGCCGCGCCTCCCAGGCAGGGCCCGGGCCGCTTCCCGGGCAGGGCCCGAGCCGCTCCCCAGGCAAGGAGAGAATCATGACCTCACCGCATCCGGACCCCGTACCGCCCAATCCGACGCCGCCGCGAGCGCGAACGCGACCGCCGCCCGCCCGCGTGATCAGGCGGCGGAACCGGGCGGGCGTACGGT
>NZ_JBPQTV010000113.1:0-18686 GCF_051386515.1 Streptomyces sp. URMC 123
GCGCGGCCGCGGGGGGGGCCGGGTCAGGGGGGGCCCGCCCGGCGTCGGCCCGCGCGTCAGAGGTTGCCGCGCTTGGCCTGCTCGCGCTCGATCGCCTCGAAGAGGGCCTTGAAGTTGCCCTTGCCGAAGCCCATCGAGCCATGGCGCTCGATCATCTCGAAGAACACCGTCGGCCGGTCCTGCACCGGCTTGGTGAAGATCTGCAGCAGATAGCCGTCCTCGTCGCGGTCGGCGAGGATCTTCAGCTCGCGCAGCGTCTCGATCGGCACCCGGGTGTCGCCGACCCACTCGCCGAGGGTGTCGTAGTACGAGTCGGGGGTGTCGAGGAACTGGACGCCCGCGTCCCGCATGGCCCGCACGGTGGCCACGATGTCATTGGTGGCGAGCGCGATGTGCTGGACGCCCGGGCCGCCGTAGAACTCCAGGTACTCGTCGATCTGGGACTTCTTCTTGGCGATGGCGGGCTCGTTGAGCGGGAACTTCACCTTGCGGGTGCCGTCCGCCACGACCTTGGACATCAGCGCGGAGTACTCGGTGGCGATGTCGTCGCCCACGAACTCCTTCATGTTGGTGAAGCCCATGACGTTGTTGTAGAACGCGACCCACTCGTCCATCCTGCCGAGCTCGACGTTGCCCACGCAGTGGTCGATGGCCTGGAAGCGGCGCGGGCCGGGCTCGACGATCGGGTCGGCGGCGACGAAGCCGGGCAGATAGGGGCCGCTGTAGCCGCCGCGCTCGACGAGCGTGTGCCGGGTCTTGCCGTAGGTGGCGATGGCGGCGAGCACCACCGTGCCGTGCTCGTCCTTCAGCTCGTACGGCTCCTCCAGGCCGGTGGCGCCGTGCTCGACCGCGTAGGCGTACGCGGCCCGGGCGTCCGGCACCTCGATGGCCAGGTCCACCACGCCGTCGCCGTGCTCGGCCACGTGCTCGGCCAGGAACCGGCCACGCTCGGTGGTGGGCTTGATCACCGTGGTGAGGACGAAGCGGGCGCTGCCGGACTCCAGCACATAGCTCGCGGTCTCCCGGTTGCCGTTCTCCGGCCCGGAGTAGGCGACGCGCTTCATGCCGAAGGCGGTGGAGTAGTAGTGGGCGGCCTGCTTGGCGTTGCCGACGGCGAAGACGACCGCGTCCATCCCCTTCACCGGGAACGGGTCCGCCTGCCGTGCCGTGCTCTGGGTGTGATCGATGGTCTCCGTCATGACCGCAGACTCCCTCCCATCCACAAGGTGCGCAATAGTTTGTTCATCCACTGGGCAATCTGTCCGGCGAACCGCGCGTAACACCGGGCGATCTGTACAGGATGACCATCGAGAGGCGGCCCATGGGGATCGACGAGCTGGACGGGCGACTGATCGAACTGCTGGCCGAGGAACCGCGGATCGGGGTGCTGGAGGCGTCCCGCCGGCTCGGGGTGGCCCGGGGCACGGTGCAGGCCCGGCTGGACAGATTGCAGGCCAATGGGGTGATCCGCGGCTTCGGCCCGGAGGTGGACCCGGCGGCGCTCGGCTACCCCGTGACGGCCTTCGCCACGCTGGAGATCAAACAGGGCCAAGGGGCCGCCATCCGGGCGCACTTGGCGGGTGTGCCGGAGGTGCTGGAGCTGCACACCACCACGGGCCACGGCGACATGCTGTGCCGGCTCGTGGCCCGCTCCAACGCCGACCTTCAACGTGTGATCGACCGGGTTGTGGGTTTTGATGGCATCGTGCGGGCCTCGACGGCCATCGTGATGGAGAATCCGGTGCCGCTCCGGATCATTCCGCTGGTGCGGCAGGCGGCCGGGGACCGCCGCTGACCGGGGCGCCGCCGACCGACGCCGTGCCCGCGAGGAGACCGGCCCCCGCCCGGGGGCCCGCTCCGCACCGGCAGGAGGGCTTCCATGGGCTTCTGGAAGTATCTCGGCAACCGCCACGAGCAACTGCTGATCGACGCGTATCAGCACGCCAGCGCGGTCTTCCAGTGCATGGTCGCCGCCACCGTGCTCGGGGTGCTGATCGGGGTGGCGACCTATCGCCGGGAGTGGGCCGGCGCCCTCGCCGTCACCACGACGGCGACCATCCTCACCATTCCCTCGCTGGCGCTCATCGGCCTGCTGGTGCCGATCGTCGGCCTGGGCGTGGCCCCGACGGTCATCGCGCTGGTGCTGTACGGGCTGCTGCCCATCGTCCGCAACGCCGTCGTCGGGCTGCGCGGGGTCGACCCCGCGCTGGTGGAGGCCGCGCGCGGGATCGGGATGTCCCGCGCGGCCCAGCTGCTGCGGATCGAGCTGCCGCTGGCCTGGCCGCCGATCCTCACCGGCATCCGGGTGGCCACCCAGATGCTCATGGGCATCGCGGCGATCGCGGCCTTCGCCTCGGGCCCGGGGCTGGGGAACCAGATCTTCCGCGGGATCTCCAGCCTGGGCAGCGCCAACGCGCTCAACGAGGTGCTCTCCGGGACGCTCGGGATCGTGGTGCTCGCGCTGCTGTTCGACGCGGTGTACGTGCTCATCGGCCGTCTCACGATCTCCAGGGGGATTCGTGCCTGATCCGATCGAGCCCACGCCGTCCGCCGGTTCCACCGGTCCCGCCGGGTCCAACGGTCCCACCGGTTCCGCCGGGCCCGGAGAGGCGGCCGGAACGGGCGCGCCCGCCGCGCCCACCCCGGTCACCGGCGCCACCATCCGGCTGGAGAACCTCACCAAGCGCTACCCCGGCAACCCCGTGCCCGCCGTCGACAGCGTCTCCATGGAGATCGAGGCGGGCGAGCTGGTGGTGTTCGTCGGGCCGTCCGGCTGCGGCAAGAGCACCACCCTCAAGATGATCAACCGGCTGATCGAGCCCAGCTCGGGCCGCATCCGCATCGACGACGAGGACGTCACCGACATGGACCCGGTGAAGCTCCGTCGCAAGATCGGCTACGCCATCCAGGCGTCGGGGCTGTTCCCCCATATGACGGTGGCGGAGAACATCGCGCTCGTCCCCCGGATGGTCGGCTGGTCCAAGGCGCGCGTCCGCGACCGGGTGGAGGAGATGCTCGACCTGGTGGGGCTCGACCCGCGCGACTTCCACGGCCGCTATCCGCGCCAGCTCTCCGGCGGCCAGCAGCAGCGCGTCGGCGTGGCGCGGGCCCTCGCCGCCGACCCGCCGGTGCTGCTGATGGACGAGCCCTTCGGCGCCGTCGACCCGATCACCCGGGACCACCTCCAGGACGAGCTGATCCGGCTCCAGCACGAGCTCCACAAGACCATCGTCTTCGTGACCCACGACTTCGACGAGGCCATCAAGCTCGGCGACCGGATCGCGGTGCTGCGCGAGCAGTCGCACATCGCCCAGTTCGACACGCCCGAGGCCATCCTCACCAACCCCGCGGACGACTTCGTCGCGGGCTTCGTGGGCGCCGGCGCCGCGCTCAAGCGGCTCAACCTCACCCGGGTGCGGGACGTGGAGATCGGCCAGCTGACGACCGTGACGGTCGACGACCCCCTGGAGACCATCCTCGCCCGGCTCCGCTCCGGCGCCGGCACGGAACTGCTGCTGCTCGACCGGCGGGGCCGCCCGTACAAGTGGCTGCGGCGCGGCGACCTGATGCGGGCCAAGGGGTCCCTGGCCCGCGCGGGCACCCTCATCCACGACACCGTCACCCGGGACGCCACCCTGCGCGACGCGCTGGAGGCGGTGCTCACCGACAGCAGCGGCCGGGTCGCGGTGACCGGGCGGCGCGGCGAGTACATCGGCGTGGTGGACATGGAGACGCTGCTGAACTCCGTGCACGAACTGCTGGAGGCGGACCGGCTGATGGCCGTCGAGCAGCCGGACGAGGAGGCCGCCGCCGGCTCGTCGCCGTCGCCGTCGCCGACGCCGTCGCCCGGGCAGTCCACGGAGCGGGCCGCCGAGCCGCCGGGCGGGCCGGACGAGCCCCGGGAGGAGCTGCCATGATCGGCGGCGGCCGGGACAGCGCGGCGGAGCTCACCGACGACGTGGAGCGCGGCCCCGTCGCGCCGCACCAGCGCACCACCCGCCTGGGGTGGCAGCGGCTGGTGACCATCCCGCTGCTGCTCCTCGTGGCGCTCGCCGCCACCTTCATCTGGCTGAGCAACGTCCATCTGGACTCCATCGCCCGCAACTCCCTCCAGGGCGACACCGTCCCCGTCGCCCTGTGGCAGCACGTCCTGCTGACGGCCGTCTCCACCTTCTTCGTGCTGATCATCGCCATTCCGCTGGGCATCGCCCTCACCCGGGGCGCGCTGCGCCGGGCCGGGCCGCCGGTGCTGGCGCTGGCCAACATCGGCCAGGCCACCCCGGCGCTGGGGCTGCTGGCCCTGCTGGTCATCTGGCTGGGCATCGGCCGCCGGGCCGCGCTGATCGGCATGGTCGCCTACGCCGTGCTGCCCGTGCTCAGCAACACCGTCGCCGGGCTGCGGGCCATCGACCCGACGCTCATCGAGGCCGCCCGGGGCATCGGCATGTCGGCCACCGGGGTGCTGCTCCGGGTCGAACTGCCACTCGCCGTGCCGCTGATCCTCGCCGGGGTGCGCACGGCGCTGGTGCTGAACGTCGGCACCGCCACGCTGGCCACCTTCGGGGGCGGCGGCGGGCTGGGCGACCTGATCGCCTCCGGCATCACCAACCAGCGGATGCCGGTCCTGGTGCTGGGCTCCGTGCTGACCGTGGCGCTGGCGCTGCTGGTGGACTGGCTGGCCTCGCTCGCCGAGGTGATGCTGCGGCCGCGCGGCCTGGAGGTGGGCTGAGATGCGCTGGACGCGGACCGTGGCCACGGGCGTCGGGGCGCTGCTGCTGCTCGGCTCGGCCGCGCTGGGCGGCTGCGGGCTGCGCAGCGGCAGCCCGATGGTGGACGACGTGGAGCCCGGCTCCATCGGGCAGGGCCGCCCGCTGGAGGGGGCCGATCTGACGGTGACCTCCAAGCAGTTCACCGAGCAGATCATCCTCGGCCAGATGATGGGGCTGGCGTTCAAGGCCGCCGGCGCCGAGGTGCTGGACCGCACCAACATCCAGGGCTCCATCGGGGCCCGGGAGGCGATCCGGTCCGGCGCGGCGGACGCGATGTACGAGTACACGGGCACCGCGTGGATCACGTACCTCGGCAACACCGAGCCGGTCGACGACCCGCGGCGCCAGTGGGAGCTCGTACGGGACGCCGACGCCCGCAACGGCATCGTCTGGCTGCCGCCCGCCTCGCTCGACAACACGTACGCCCTGGCCGTCAACGCGGCCAACGCCGCCAAGTACGGGCTGCGGACGCTGTCGGACGTGGCACGGCTGGCCGAGCGGGACCCGGGCGCGGTCACCGTCTGCGTGGAGACGGAGTTCGCCGCCCGCGACGACGGGCTGCCCGGCCTGCAGAAGGCCTACGGCTTCACCGTGCCCTCGGGCAACATCCGCAAGATGGACAGCGGCATCATCTACACCCAGGTGTCGGGCGGCGGGTCCTGCGTGCTGGGCGAGGTGTTCACCACCGACGGCCGCATCAAGGAGATGGGGCTGACCGTGCTGGAGGACGACAAGCGCTTCTTCCCCAACTACAACGCCGCGCCCGAGCTGCACGCCGCGGCGGTGGAGCGGCACCCGGCGATGCGCGAGGTGCTCGACCCCATCACCCGGCGGCTGACGACCGAGGTGGCGCGCGAGCTCAACGCGCGGGTGGACGTGCGCGGCGAGGACCCGCACGAGGTGGCCAAGGACTGGCTGGTGAAGGAGGGCTTCATCAAGGCCGGCCGCTGACCGGGCCGCCCGCCGGCGAGGGACGTCAGTCGGTCCTGACGACGACCGAGCGGACCACCTTGTCGTGGAGGCACTGCCGGTACGGCTGGTCCCACAGGCACCACATCGAATCGATCGGCACGCACGCCGCGTTGTTGATCAGCACGCCGACCAGCGACCGCCCCCAGGCCCGGCCGTGCGAGAGGTTCCCGCCGTCCTCGATGCGCGCCACCCGCAGCTTGCACAGCCGCTTGCCCAGCGTGCGGCCGTACCGGGCGGTCGCCCACGGCTCGTACGCCAGCGACACCACCATGATCAGCACCACGCAGGCGACGCTGACGGCCGTCCGCGTCCCGCTGCCCGACTCCGCCAGGCTCGCCAGCATCACCATCGGCACGCCGAGGACGCACAGCAGCACGAGGAGGAACACGCCGTCGAGCAGCCGCGCCAGCAGCCGCAGGCCCACACCGCCGACGAGGGCCGGGTCCGGCCCGAACGCGTGGGGCCCGTACGGCGGGTACGGGCCCTGAGGCCCGGGCGGGTACTGCGGCGGATCATGGCTCACGAGACGGCATGGAACCATCCGGGGCACCGGCGCTCCCCACCGGGGTCCGTTGCGGAGCTGGGGAAGCCGTTCTCGAACCCGCTCTCAGCAGGTGGGCACCTCGCCGCCGGAGCGCAGCGCCTTGAGCGCGTCCAGCGTCTGCGGCAGCGTGGTGACGGGGATCAGCCGCAGCCCGTCGGGCAGTTCGGCCGCGGCCTCCGCGCACTCGCCCTTGGGCACCAGGAAGACGGTCGCGCCGTCGCGCTTGGCGGCCTGCGTCTTGAGCGGCACGCCACCGACCGGGCCGACCTTCCCGTCCGGGGTGATGGTGCCGGTGCCGGCGATGGTCAGACCGCCGGTGAGGTCGCCGCCGCTGCCGTCGCCGACCAGCTTGTCGATGATGCCGAGGGAGAACATCAGCCCCGCGCTCGGGCCGCCCACATGGGCCAGCCGCAGGGTCACCTTGACATCGTCGGGCGAGCGGCGCAGGTGGCCCAGCGCGGCCCGGGTGGCGGTGTCCTGGGACTTGCGCATCTCCGCCGCGTTGTGCTCGCTGATCTCCTTGGTGGAGTCCCCCACCGGATACACCGAGTCGAGCGGCAGCACGGCCCGGTCGTCGGCGAACCAGCCGTCGACGACGTCGCCCAGCCGCACGGGGACGCTGGGGGCGGTCGCGGCGATCGCCGTCATCAGCAGCTTTCCGGAGGTGGGCCGGGTGTCCGCCCCGGACACGGTGATCACCTGCTCCCCCCGGTCCTCGCCCAGCACATCGGCGGTCTGGCCCGGCTGGGCCAGGGCGAACGGCAGGGGCGCGAGCCCCGCCACCGCGAACAGGGCGACGACGGGCACGGCACAGACCGCGAGCAGGCGGCCACGGGAGAGGCGCTTGAGACGGGAGAGCACCCGGCCAATGTAGTTCAGAGCCCGGCCCCGCACGCCGCCCGGGCCGGGTGTCGGACGAGGTCCGGGCCGGTGTCGGGGCCGGGTGCCGGGCGCGGGCCCGGGTTCGGCCCGGGTGCTCAGCGCAGCGCCTCGGAGACCTCGCGCGCCGCGTCCACCACCCGCGATCCGACCCGTTCCGGGACCGAGTCCGCGAGCATCACCACGCCCACGCTGCCCTCGATGCCGCTCACGCCGAGCAGCGGCGCCGCCGCGCCGCTCGCCCCCGTCTCCAGCTCGCCATGGGTGAGCACGAACCCGGGGCCGTCCACCATGCCCTGGCGGGAGGCGAGGATCGCCCGCCCCGCCGCGCCTCGTTCGAGTGAATGCCGGAAGCCGGTGCGATACGCGACGTGGTAGTCCGTCCACGTCGGCTCGACGACCGCGACGGCCAGCGCCTCGGTGCCGTCGACCAGCGTCAGATGCGCGGTCGCGCCGACGTCCTCGGCGAGGGAGCGCAGCGCGGGCAGCGCGGCCTCGCGCACCAGCGGGTGCACCTGGCGGCTGAGCCGCAGCACGCCCAGGCCCACCCGTGCGCGGCCGCCGATGTCCCGGCGTACGAGGGCGTGCTGCTCCAGCGTGGCCAGCAGCCGGTAGACCACGGTGCGGTTGACGCCGAGCTTCGTCGAGAGCTCGGTGACCGTCAGACCGTGGTCCGTGTCGGCGAGCAGCTTGAGGACCCGCAGTCCCCGGTCGAGCGTTTGAGACGTCTCCGCGGTCACGACGCCCCCTTCTCGGGTGTGTGGCGGCGGCTCCTCGCGGTGGGGGTGGTGCCGGCCCGGCGGCACGGCGCGCGTCGGAGCCGCCGGTCGCATGGCACCGGCGGCGCTCCGCGGCGGCGCTGCCACGGGGCGGGTAGGTGAACGCACGGTAGCGAGCGGTCCCGCTCAGCGGAAGGGTCCGTCCAGAATCCGGTCAGCGCTGACCGCGTTTGCGCGGTTCGTCCGGCGCGGGCACCACCGCCGCGCGAGCGTCGCCCCAGGCGAGCGCCCCCGCACGCGGATCTCACCGCGTACGGGGGCCGCGCCTCGTACGGGCCCCTCACCGCGTACGGGCCGCCTCACGCCGGCGGCCCCTCACGCGGATCTCACCGCATGCGTGTCGCCCACTCGCGGACCTTCTTGATGCGCTCGCGGATCTGGCCCGCCGTGGCCTCCGCCGTCGGCGGCCCCCCGCACACCCGCCGCAGCTCCGTATGGATCACCCCGTGCGGCTTTCCGCTCTGGTGGACATACGCCCCGACCAGCGTGTTGAGCTCCTTGCGGAGTTCGAGCAGCTCCTTGTGGGTGACGACGGGCCGGCGCTCGGCCGGCAGCTCCAGCAGGTCCGCCTCCGCGTCCGGCCGCTTGCGGCTGTGCGCGATCTGCCGGGCCTGCCGCTTCTGGAGCAGCAGCTGGACCTGGTCCGGCTCCAGCAGCCCGGGGATGCCCAGGTAGTCCTGCTCCTCCTCGCTGCCGGGGTGCGCCTGCATCCCGAACTCGGCCCCGTCGTAGAGCACCCGGTCGAACACCGCGTCGGACTCCAGCGCCTCGAAGGGCAGCATGTCCTGCTCGCCGGTGTCCTCGTCCTGCTCCCGGTTCGCCTCCTCCATCTCCTTCTCGGACTCGGCGTACGGGTCCTCCTCGCCCTCCTTCTTCGGCTTGTCGAGCACGTGGTCGCGCTCGACCTCCATCTCGTTGGCGAAGGTCAGCAGGGTGGGGATGGTCGGCAGGAAGACCGACGCGGTCTCGCCGCGCCGCCGGGAGCGCACGAAGCGCCCGACCGCCTGGGCGAAGAACAGCGGCGTGGAGATGGTCGTGGCGTAGACGCCGACCGCGAGCCGGGGCACGTCCACGCCCTCGGACACCATGCGGACGGCGACCATCCAGCGCGAGTCGCTCGCGGCGAAGTCGTCGATGCGCTGCGAGGCGCCGCTGTCGTCGGAGAGGACGACCGTCGCGCCCTCGCCGGTGATCTCCCGGATCAGCTTGGCGTAGGCGCGGGCCGCGTCCTGGTCGGTGGCGATCACCAGCCCGCCGGCGTCGGGGATGGCCTTGCGGACCTCGGTCAGCCGCCGGTCCGCCGCGCGCAGCACCTTCGGCATCCAGTCGCCGCGCGGGTCCAGCGCGGTGCGCCACGCCTGGGAGACGGCGTCCTTGGTCATCGGCTCGCCGAGCCGCGCTTCCAGCTCGTCGCCCGCCTTGGTGCGCCAGCGCATGTTGCCGCTGTAGGAGAGGAAGATGACCGGCCGGACGACGCCGTCGGCGAGGGCGTTGCCGTAGCCGTAGGTGTAGTCGGCCGCGGAGCGCCGGATGCCGTCGTTGCCCTCCTCGTACTGGACGAAGGGGATGGGGTTGGTGTCCGAGCGGAAGGGGGTGCCGGTGAGCGCCAGCCGCCGGGTGGCCGGGTCGAACGCCTCCAGGCACGCCTCGCCCCAGGACTTGGAGTCGCCTGCGTGGTGGATCTCGTCCAGGATGACGAGCGTCTTGCGCTGCTCGCAGCGGTTGCGGTGGAGCATGGGGCGCACGCCCACGCCGGCGTAGGTGAGGGCCACGCCGTCGTACTCGCGGCCGAGCGGGCCGGCCGAGTACTCCGGGTCGAGCTTGATGCCGACCCGGGCGGCGGCCTCGGCCCACTGCTTCTTGAGGTGCTCGGTCGGCGCGACGACCGTCACCTGCTGCACGACGTGGTGGTGCAGCAGCCAGGACGCGAGGGTGAGCGCGAAGGTGGTCTTTCCCGCGCCCGGGGTCGCGACCGCGAGGAAGTCGCGCGGCTGCTTCTGGATGTACAGGTCCATCGCGCCCTGCTGCCAGGCGCGCAGCTTGCCGGCCGTGCCCCAGGGGGCGCGGCCGGGGAAGGCGGGAGAGAGATGGTGGCTGGCGGCGGTGGTAGTCACGGTCTCCGTCGGGCTGGCTCGGGGATCGTCGGATCGCAGGATCTCGGCGGAATCGGCAACCGCGTCAGCCTACCGGCCGCCCCGTACCCACTCCCGGGTTACGACCCGGGACCGCCCGATGGTGCGACTGAGCTCACACCGGGCGGTCGTCCGCGCGGCCGGCCGGCGGCCGCTTCGTCGCCGGGCCGCCGACCGCTCGGTCAGCGGGCCGTCGGCCCCTTCGCCCCCGGGCTCGTCGCCGGGCGCAGCCGGGTGGTGACCAGGGCCGCGAGCAGGGCGACCGCCGCCATGGCGACGAAGACGACGGCGAAGGCGGCGGGCGCGGCCGCGCCGGCGCCGTGGGCGCCCCCGCCGACCCCCTCCCCCGCGCCTTCCCCGGAGACGTCCGCCGCGCCGCCGCCGAAGGCGATGAAGAGCACCCCGCCGAGGCCGACGAGGAGGATGTTGCCGAGCGCGTCGAAGACCTGGAGCGAGGAGGAGTTGCTGCCGGCCTCCTCCGGCCGGGAGAGCTTCATCAGCAGCACGGTGGCGCTGGAGATGTTGAGGCCGATGCCGTAGCCGGCCGCCACCCAGACCACGGCGACCAGCCAGACCGGCACCCCGTCGAGGAGGACCAGCGGCGCGGTGGCGATCGCGACGGCCAGCAGGACCATGCCCAGGGTCATCAGCCGCTCGCGGTGGGGCTCCAGCTTCGGGCGGCTCTGGGTGTACGAGCCGAGCGCCCAGGCCAGCCCGCCGCCGGTGAGCGAGAGCCCGGCCAGGGTGGTGGACAGGCCGCGCTCGGTGACCAGCATCAACGGTACGAAGGTCTCCGCGCCCACGAGGGAGCCCATGGCCAGCCCGCGCAGCAGGATCACCGACGGCAGGCCGCGCACGGCCCGGAAGGTGCCGCGCGGCAGCAGCCGCACCGCGCAGGGGGCGAGCAGGGCGAGCCCCGCCGCGGCCGGGAGCAGCGACAGCGGCCGCGGGTCCTGGCCGGCGTACTGGAGGAGGCCGGCGCCCGCCGCGATGCCCAGGGCGAGGAAGATCCGGCGGCGGTTCATCGGCGCGGCGCGGTCGCGGTCGCCGGCACGGGTGCCGTCGCCGGTACGGGTGCCGTCGCCGGTACGGGTGCCGTCGCCGGCCGGGGCGCGGTCGGCGGCCGCGAGCCGCCGCATCGCCGGCAGCATCACGGCGAGCGGCAGCAGGATCAGCACGGGCACGGCGAGGAAGACCCAGCGCCAGCCGAGGTGCTCGGTGACCGAGCCGGCCGCCAGCGGGCCGACGATCACGGGCAGCACCCACGCGGCGGAGAAGGCGGCCAGCACGCCGGGGCGCAGCGCCTCGGGGTAGGCGCGGTTCACCACCACGTACAGGGCCACGATCACCAGTCCGCCGCCGAGGCCCTGGACGGCGCGGCCGGCGACGAAGGTCCACATGTCCTGGGCGGCCCCGGAGAGCACGAGCCCGGCCCCGAAGGCGGCGATGCCGGTGAACAGGGGGGTGAGCGGGCCCTTGCGGTCGCACCACTCGCCGGACAGGGTCATCGAGAACAGGCTGGTGGTGAAGTAGCCGGAGAAGGCGAACGCGTAGAGCGAGAGGCCGTCGAGGCCGTCGGCGGCGGCCGGCATGGCGGTGTTCACGGCGCTCGCCTCGAAGGCGAGCAGGGACACGACGGAGATGATGCCGAGGGTCAGCGCGCGGAAGGTCCGCCCCCATATGCCGCCGGTCACGGCGGGGGCGCCGGCGCCGTCGTCCCCGGCGCCGCCGCCGCGCGCCGGGGCGGGGCCGCCGTCGGCCGTGGCGGGGCCCGCGGCGGGGCCGGCCTTCCGTGAGGGGTGCGGGGACTCGCCGATCGATGCGCTCATGGTTCGTCAGCGTAAGGGCTGAAACCACGCTTGGCCCCTGTCACGGGACGGGGTCGCGCTCCGACGATCGGACTAGGTCCGCCGACGGACGAGCGGAAGGGCCGCGACGGACGAGCGGAAGGGCGGAAGGGCCGCGACGGACGAGCGGAAGGGCGGAAGGGCCGCCGGCGGGCGGGCCGGCCGCGTGCGGGACCCGCGCCTCTCACGCCGTGAGGAGCACACCCCCGTACGACACACCCGCGACGACCACCCACGCGCTCAGGCCGAGCGCGGCCAGCCGCGCCCCCGTGCGCGCCAGCGTCGGCAGGTGCACCGCGCTGCCCAGCCCGAAGAGCGCCGCGGCCAGCAGCAGTTCCTGCGCGACCCCGGCCGCGTCGAGCACCCCGGCCGGCAGCAGTCCCGTGCTGCGCAGGCCCGTCATCGCCAGGAAGCCGACGACGAACAGCGGCACCAGCGGCGGCCTCGTCCCCGTGCCGCCGGCGCCTCCGGCGCCCCCCGTGCCGGAGACCGCGCCCGAGCCCTCGCCCCGCACCGCGCGCCGCCGGTTCCGTACGCCGATCGCCACCGCCGCGACGAGCGGCGCCAGCATGGCCACCCGCATCAGCTTGACCAGCACCGCGTCGCCCAGCGCGGCGCCGCCCGCGGTCTGTGCGGTGGCGACGACCTGGCCGACGTCGTGCACGCTGGCGCCGACCCAGCGCCCGAACTGTTCGTCGGTCAGCCCGAGCGGATGGTGCAGCAGCGGCAGGACGGCGATGGCGAGCGTGCCGCACAGCGTCACCAGCGCGACCGACGCCGCCACGTCCTCCTCGTCGCTGCCGGTCGCCCCGCTGACCGCGCCGATCGCGGACGCGCCGCAGATGGAGTAGCCGGTGGCGACCAGCAGCGGCTGGTCGCCGGGGAGCCCCATGCGGCGGCCGAGCCACCAGGTGCCGCCGAAGGTGGCGGCGACCACGGCGAAGACCATCGCCACCGTGGCCCAGCCGAGCCCGAGCACGTCGTCGAGCCCGAGCTTGAGCCCGAGGAGCACCACGCCCAGGCGCATCAGCCGCTTGCCGGCCAGCGAGAGCCCCGGCCGGCAGCGGCCGCGCACGGCCTGCCGCACCCCGGGCAGATGGGCGGCGGCGATCCCCAGCACCACGGCGACGGTCAGCGCGGGCACCCCGGGCAGCAGGGCGTGCACGGCCCAGGCCAGGGCGACGCCGAGCGCGGCCAGGGCCAGTCCGGGACCGTTGCGGCGTACGGGGCCGTCCGGGCGTACGGGCCCGGGGGCGAGCGTCCGCCCGTTGTCGGACCCGCCGTGGGCGGCGAGGGCGGCGAGCGCCCCGGCGCCGGTACGGCGGCGTACCCGGTCGCGGGTGAGGGCCATCACCGGTCGGTCGGCAGGTCGTAGACGCGCCGGATGCTCGACCCCAGGCGGGAGACGTCCGCGCCGTAGACGTGGATCGAGACGGCCCTGTCCGTACCGGAGTTGCTGACCCGGTGGATGTCGCCGGGGGGCGCGAAGCCGCAGACCGTGCCCCGCGGGTTCACCACGTCCTCCGTGGCGACCAGCCGGGCGGTGGGCTCGCCGGGCACCAGCCGGTAGCGCCGCTCGCTCTCCTCCCCCACGTGCACCCCGGTGACGCACCAGGAGACGTGGTCGTGGACGCAGGTGCGCTGGCCGGGCAGCCAGACCAGCGCGACCACGGAGAAGCTGCCGTCGGCCTCGGCGTGCAGGACGTGCTGGCGGTAGCGGTCGGGGTCGCCCTCGCACTGCTCGGGGGTGAGCAGGCCGGGGTCGCCCAGGAAGGGGCGCAGCCGCTCGCCGACGAGGGTCGCCGTCGGCTCGGGCGGCAGGCCGCGCAGCACCACCTCCCGCACCCGGGACACGAGCGCGTCGAGGCGCTCGGTGGTGCGGGCGGCTGCGGCTCGGGGTGCGGTGTGAGTGGTCATACGGGCAGCGTGCGGCCGCCGGAGCCATCACGTCCAACGACGGTTTCTTGAGCCGGGGCCAACGTCGGCTTATGAGTGGTGGGTCGGGATGAGTGGCGGGTCGGGAGGCAGGCGCTCAGCAGCCGTCGCGGGCGGCGGCCGCCGCCTTGAGCTCCTCCAGCACCACCGCGGTGGCCGGGACGCGCAGATGCTCGCGGATCGCGTACGCGGAGATCCGCCGCCGAATGTGCGGCTCCACCACCCGCCCGGTCACCTTCTGGTGGCAGAGGAACGACAGCACCAGCGCGGGCATGACGGCGACGCCGATGCCGGCCGCCACCATGGACTGCACCACGAGGTTGTCGTCCGTGGTGAAGGCGATGTCCGGCTCGAAGCCGGCCTCGGCGCAGGCGTGCAGGAAGTTGGTCCGGCACCGGGGGCAGCCGGCGATCCAGCGCTCGTCCGCCAGGTCCACCAGCCGCACGGCCCGGCGCCGGGCGAGCGGGTGCCCGGTCGGCAGCAGCACGGTCAGCGGGTCCTCCAGCATGGGGATCTCGGCGAGTTCCTCGGGCACGTCGGCCCGCATCCCCGGATAGGTGAAGGCGATGGTGATGTCGCACTCGCCGCGCACCAGGCGGTGCAGCGACTCCGGCGGCTCGCTCTCCAGCAGGTCGACGCGGATGCCGGGGTGGTCGGCGGCCAGCCGGGCCATCGCCTCCGGGATGAGCGTGGCGCTGGCGCTGGGGAACGCGCAGACCCGTACCCGCCCGGTGCGCAGCCGGGTGAAGGCGCTCATCTGCTGCTGGGCGGCGGTGAGGCTGCCGAGGATGGCGTCCGCGTGCCGGGACAGCATCTCCCCGGCCTCGGTGAGCCGGATGCCCCGCCCGGCGCGGGTGAACAGCGGGGTGCCGGCGCCGCGTTCGAGGGCCTTCATCTGCTGGCTGACGGCCGGCTGCGTATAGCCGAGGGAGCGGGCCGCGGCGGAGTACGACCCGGTGCGGACCACCTCGTGGAAGGTCTTGATGTGCCGAGAATCGAACACAACAGAAGCATAAGCGGATATTGGGGGTGCGGCGGGGTGCTCGGAAAAAGCTTTGGTGTCGACTCGGCGCGTGCGCATACCCTTCGACCGCTTGGAGTGCGCAGAGTTCGAGGCCGTGGAGGATGACCATGTTCGCGATGTCCCTGGGTGACGACGGCGCCGAGCTGTGCCCGCTGGAGCCGTGGCAGGCCGAGGAGTTCCTGGCCCACATGGACCGGGGGCGGGACTTCATCGGGCGGCACATCGCGCTCGCGGACGTCGTCACGGACCCGGAGTCGAGCCGGGCGTTCCTGCGGTCGTACGCGGAGAAGGCCGCGGACGACGCCGGCCGGATCTACGGCATCCGCGTCGACGGCAAGCTGGTCGGCGGGGTGCTCTTCCGGACCATGGACGTCCGGCTGGGGACCGCCGAGGCGGGCTGCTGGCTGGAGCCCGCGGCGGCGGGCAGGGGCCTGGTCACCCGGGCCGCGACCGCGATCATCGACTGGGCCGTCGAGGAGCGGGGCATCCACCGCGTGGAGTGGCGGGTCTCGGCGGCCAACGAGCCCAGCATCGCCGTGGCCCGGCGGCTCGGCATGACGCGGGACGGCGTGCTGCGGGAGAGCCATGTGCACCGGGGGCGGCGCCAGGACATCGAGATCTGGTCGGTGCTCGCGCCTGAGTGGCGGGCGCGCCGGGCGTCCTGACCCGAGGCGCGGCGGCGGGTGCGCGCCGCGCCTCCTGATGCATGGGCGGGCGCGCCGGGCGTCCTGACCCCGGGCGCCGGCGGCGGGCCCGCCACAGGACTCCAGGGCGCGCTACAAGTCGTAGCTCCCTCTGCGCACGTACTCGCGGTTGAGCGTCAGCTCATAGCCCCGCGCCTCCGACTCGTCGTCGAAGAACGCCGCGTGGAGGCTGCCGTCGGGCCGTCTGATGTGGGCGAGATGGCCGTCCGGCGCGCTGACGATGTACCACTGCTCCCGGTCCCGGGAGAACCTGGTCTCGAAGATGGCCCTGCCTCCTTCTTGCCGTCGCGGTCGCGGTCGTTCGAAAAGCCTCGGAAGCCCGGATGAAGCCCGCGGGGTCCGGAGGTCGTCGAACCCCGCGCGACGCGCCTAACGCTGGCCGGGGATCTGCGGGGGCGCCGCCACCGCCGACTGCGGCCGGATGGGCAGCCGGTTGACCGGCCTGCCGGTCGCGGCGCGGACCGCGCCCGCCACCGCCGCCGGGGAGGTCACCACCGGCACCGCGCTCGCCGCCTTCGCCCCGAACGGCGCCACCACGTCCCGCTCCTCCACCAGCTTCACGATGCGGATGTCCGGCGCGTCCAGCGCCGTCGGCAGGGCGTAGCCGGTGAGGTCGGGGTGGCGCACGACGCCGCGCGCGGTGCGCAGGTTCTCGGTGAGGGCCGCGCCCACGCCCTGGGTGACGCCCGCCTCGATCCGGGCCGCGAGCTGGCGCGGGTTGAGGACCCGGCCGACGTCCTGGGCGATGGCCATCTCCACCACCCGCACCGAGCCCAGCTCGATGTCCACGTCCACCACGGCCCGTACGGCCGCGAAGGCCACGCCCACGAACGCGTCGCCCTGGCCCGTCTCGTCGAGCGGCTCGGTGGGGTGCGGGCGGCACTGCGCGGTGGCCCACAGCTCCTTGCCGTCCAGCGTCTCGGCGACGGTGGTGCTGAGCACCCCGTCGTACGAGGTGATCTTGCCGTCGGCGATCGTCAGCAGCTCGGTGGACATGCCGAACTTCGCGGCCAGCGGCTGGAGGAGCTGGGTGCGGACCATCTTCGCGGCCCGCTCCACCGCGCCGCCCGACACCCAGGTGTGGCGGCCGTGGCAGGCCGGCCCGGCCGGCGGCTGGTCGGTGTCGACGGGGGCGACGTGCACCTCGTCGATGCCGAGGGTGTCCTGCACGATCTGGCGGGCCAGGGTGGTGAAGCCCTGGCCGGTCTCCACGGCGGCGCAGATGACCGTGGCCACCCCGCCGTTGACCCGTACGGTGGCCGTGGACACCTCGTCCGCGCCCTCCGCGCCGAGCATGTGCACCATGCCCAGCGCGTAGCCCACGCCGCGGCGCACCGCGCTCGGCTCCCCCGCGCCGTGCGGGCCGCCCGGCAGCAGCCAGTCCTCACCGGGGGTGTCCTTGGGCAGGGCGGGCAGCGGGGCGTCCCGCACCGCGCGCAGCAGCTCGGCGACCGGCGCGGGGCAGGTCATCGTCTGCCCGGTGGGCAGCAGGTCGCCGGTGGCCATCGCGTTGCGCAGCCGCAGCTCGGCCGGGTCCAGGCCCAGTTTGGCGGCGAGCTTGTCCATCTGGCCCTCGTACGCCGCGCACACCTGCATCGCGCCCTCGCCCCGCACATGGCCCGACGGCGGGTTGTTGGTGCGCACCGCCCAGCCCTCGACGAAGGCGTGCGGCACCACGTACGGGCCGCAGGCGAAGGCGACGGCGGCGGCGAGCGCCTCCCCGGAGGAGTCGGCGTAGGCGCCGGCGTCCATCAGGATCTGCGCCTCCACCTTGACCAGCCGGCCCTCGGCGGTGGCGTGGTGCCGGTAGCGCAGCAGGGTGGGGTGGCGGTGGGCGTGCCCCAGGAAGGATTCCTCGCGGGTCGCGACGAGCTTGACCGGGCAGCCGGTCTTCAGCGCCAGCAGGCCCAGGGGCAGTTGCATGCCCGGGTCCTCGCGGTCGCCGGTCGCCCCCGGCACGCCGGTGACGACGACCTTGACACGCTCGGGTTCGAGGGCGAAGCAGGCGGCGGCCAGGTCGCGGTCGGCGTGCGGGTCGGTGGAGGCGGTGTAGATCTCGACGCCGCCGTCCGGGCGCGGCACGGCGAGCCCGGCCTCGGCGCCGATGGGCGCGGGGTCCTGGCGTCCGATCCGGTACAGCCCCTCGACGATCACCTCGCCGGTGGCCTCGGGGTCGCCGTAGCGCAGCGGGATGTGGCGGATCAGGTTGCCGTCGGGGTGGAGCGGCTCGGCCGAGAACGCCTTCTCGGGGTCGGTGACCGGCTCCAGGACCTCGTACTCCACGGTGATCGCGGCGGCGGCGAGCCGGGCGGTGTCGGGGTGGTCGGCGGCGACGGCGGCGACGGGCTCGCCGTGGTGCCGCACGAGGTCCTTGGCGAAGACGGGCCGGTCGGCGACCCGGCGCCCGTGGCAGGCGTCCCCGGGCACGTCGGCGTGGGTGACGACGGCGCGCACGCCCGGCATGTCGAGCGCCGCGGAGGTGTCGATCGACACGATGCGGGCGTGCGGGTGCGGGGAGCGGTGGATCGCGGCCCACAGCAGGCCCTCGGCCCACAGGTCGGCGGCGTACGGGAACGTGCCCTCGGCCTTGGCGAGCGCGTCGGCCGGCGCGAGGGAGGCGCCGAGGCCGTGCGGGGTCGGCTCGACGGGTTCGGGCCCGCCCACGGCGGGGGTCGCGGTCACCGCGTCGGGACCGGTCATCGCACTGCCCTTTCGCTGCCTGTGCGGTGCGCGGCGGGGCGGGGTCGCCCGGCCGCGCGGGGGTTACGGGGGTGGTGCCGCGCGGGGGCCGCGGCGGGCGCGGCGTTCGCGGTCGCGTGCTCGCCGGCCCACGGGCCAGTGGGGCGCCCGCCGGGGGCGGGGACAAGTCGCTGCGCGGCGGACGCGAGACGCGCCGGGACGCGGGGTGCGCATGGGTGGGGCGCCACCGCGGCCTCCGCGAACTCAAAGCCGACCGGCCCCCACGGGAACTGCGGCGCGGGCCGGTCCGTACACGCCTGCGCGGCGGGCGCGGCGTTCGCGGTCGCGTGCTCGCCGGCCCGCGGGCCGCCGGGGCGCCCGCCGGGGGCGGGGAGAGGTCGCTGCGCGACTGGCGCGAGACG
>NZ_JBPQTV010000114.1:0-18679 GCF_051386515.1 Streptomyces sp. URMC 123
GTGCCGCCCCCGCATGGGGGCGGCACCGGCCTTGTCACCTCCCGGGCGCGCAGCGCCCGCGGGGCGGCGTATGGCTCAGCGCCCAGCGACCCCGCTCAGGGCCGCGTTGAGCTTCAGGACGTTGACCCGGGGCTCGCCGAGGAAGCCGGCGATGCGGCCGTCCGTGTGGTCCTTCACCAGCCGTTCGACCACCGCGGGGTCGAGGTTGTTCGCCTTCGCGACCCGCTTCGCCTGGAGCTCCGCGTTCCGCGGCGAGATGTGCGGGTCGATCCCGGACGCCGACGCCGTCACCGCGTCCACCGGGACCTCGGACTCCCGTACGCCGTTGAGCTCGGCGTAGGCCGCCCGGCGCTCCTCCACGGCCCGCTTCAGGTCCGCGCTGTCCGCGGAGAGGTTGGACGCGCCGGAGACGACGATTCCGAGGGCGTCGTCGGAGCCGGCCGCCGAGGGCCGGGGCTGGAACCACTTGGGGTCCGGCCGCGCCGCCTCCTGCGGATCGTCGGGGTTCCGCTTCGGCAGGTCGAAGGTCTGCGCGTAGAGCGCGGAGCCGACGACCTTGCCGTCCTTGGTGATCTCGGACCCGTTCGCCTCGTCGTGGAAGAGGGCCTGCGCCACGCCCGTGACGAGCAGCGGATAGATCACACCGCAGACGACGGTGAGCACGAGCAGGGCGCGCAGCCCGGCACCGATCAGCCGTGCGGTGCTGCTGACGGAGTTGTTCATGGTGGTCACCCGATGCCAGGGACGAGGGATAGGAGCAGGTCGATGAGTTTGATGCCGATGAACGGGGCGATCAGGCCGCCGAGGCCGTAGATCCCGAGGTTGCGGCGGAGCATCCGGTCCGCGCTCATCGGCCGGTAGCGCACGCCCCGCAGGGCGAGCGGCACCAGCGCCACGATGATCAGCGCGTTGAAGATCACCGCGGAGAGGATCGCGGACTCGGCCGACGCCAGGTTCATGATGTTCAGCCGGTCGAGGCCCTCCAGGCCCGCGAACCCGCTGAACATCGCCGGGATGATCGCGAAGTACTTCGCGACGTCGTTGGCGATCGAGAACGTGGTGAGCGCGCCCCGCGTGATCAGCAGTTGCTTGCCGATCTCGACGATCTCGATCAGCTTGGTGGGGTTGGAGTCCAGGTCCACCATGTTCCCGGCCTCCTTGGCGGCCGAGGTGCCGGTGTTCATGGCCACGCCCACGTCCGCCTGGGCCAGCGCCGGCGCGTCGTTCGTGCCGTCGCCCGTCATCGCCACGAGCTTGCCGCCGGCCTGCTCCCGCTTGATGAGGGCCATCTTGTCCTCGGGGGTGGCCTCGGCCAGGAAGTCGTCGACCCCGGCCTCCGCCGCGATCGCCTTCGCGGTCAGCGGGTTGTCCCCCGTGATCATCACGGTCTTGATGCCCATGCGGCGCAGTTCCTCGAACCGCTCCCGCATGCCCTCCTTGACCACGTCCTTGAGGTGGATCACCCCGAGCACCCGCGGGCTGTCGGTGGTCTCGGTGGCCACCAGCAGCGGGGTGCCGCCGGCCGCGGAGATGCCGTCGACCGTGGCCTGGGTGTCGGCGGAGACCGTGCCGCCCCGCTCGGTGACCCAGGCGGTGATCGCCGCCGCGGCGCCCTTGCGGACCTTGCGGACGGTGCCGTCGTCCTCGGTGAGGTCGACGCCGGACATCCGGGTCTGGGCGGTGAAGGTGATGAACTCGGCGTGGCCCAGTTCGCCCTCCTCGCGCGCCCGCAGCCCGTACTTCTCCTTGGCGAGGACGACCACCGACCGCCCCTCGGGGGTCTCGTCGGCCAGCGAGGAGAGCTGGGCGGCGTCCGCGAGCTCCGCCTCGTCGGCCCCGCCCACCGGTACGAACTCGGCGGCCTGCCGGTTGCCGAGGGTGATGGTGCCGGTCTTGTCCAGCAGCAGCGTGGAGACGTCGCCCGCCGCCTCCACCGCGCGGCCGGACATCGCCAGCACATTGCGCTGGACGAGGCGGTCCATGCCCGCGATGCCGATCGCGGAGAGCAGCGCCCCGATGGTGGTCGGGATGAGGCAGACCAGCAGGGCGGTGAGCACGATCAGCGACTGCTCGGCCCCGGCGTGGATGGCGAAGGGCTGGAGGGTGACGACGGCCAGCAGGAAGACGACGGTGAGGGACGCGAGAAGGATGTTCAGCGCGATCTCGTTGGGCGTCTTCTGCCGGGCGGCGCCCTCCACCAGGTTGATCATGCGGTCGATGAAGGTCTCACCGGGCTTGGTGGTGATCTTGACCACGATGCGGTCGGAGAGCACCTTGGTGCCGCCGGTGACCGCGGAGCGGTCGCCGCCGGACTCCCGGATGACCGGGGCCGACTCGCCGGTGATGGCGGACTCGTCCACGGACGCGACCCCGTCGACGACGTCGCCGTCACCGGGGATGATGTCGCCCGCCTCGCAGACCACCAGGTCGCCGACGCGCAGCTCGGTGCCCGGCACCCGCTCCTCGGCCGTGCCCCGCGGGTCCGAGCCGGTCAGCCGGCGCGCCACGGTGTCGGTCTTGGCCTTGCGCAGGGTGTCGGCCTGCGCCTTGCCGCGGCCCTCGGCGACGGCCTCCGCCAGATTGGCGAAGATCACCGTCAGCCAGAGCCAGGCGGTGATGACCCAGCCGAACCAGTCGCCGGGGTCGAGGCACGCCAGCACGGTGGTGAGCACCGAGCCGATCTCGACCACGAACATCACGGGCGCCTTGACCATCACCCGCGGGTCGAGCTTGCGGAACGCGTCCGGCAGGGACTTCATGAGCTGAGCGGGGTCGAACAGTCCGGCCGGGGCGCGGCCGTGCTCCACCTCCCCGTGGTGCGCGGGCACGGCGTCGTGCGGCGCCTGTGGCGTGGTGACGGTAGGCATGCGTTCCTCGGAAGTCTCGACGCCGCTCATGACGACAGCCCTTCGGCCATCGGCCCGAGGGCCAGCGCCGGGAAGTAGGTCAGACCGGTGATGATCAGGATCGCGCCGACCAGCAGCCCGGCGAAGAGCGGCTTCTCGGTGCGGAGGGTGCCCGCGGTCTCGGGGACCGGCTTCTGCTCGGCGAGCGAGCCGGCCAGCGCCAGGACGAACACCATGGGGACGAAGCGGCCGAGCAGCATGGCCAGGCCGATCGTGGTGTTGTACCAGGGGGTGTTGGCGGACAGGCCGGCGAAGGCCGAGCCGTTGTTGTTGGCGCCCGAGGTGTAGGCGTACAGGACCTCGGTGAAGCCGTGGGCGCCGGAGTTCAGCATGGAGTTCGGCGGCGTGGGCAGCGCCAGCGCGGCGGCGGTGAAGCAGAGCACCAGCGCCGGGGTGACGAGGATGTAGCAGGCCGCCAGCTTGATCTCGCGGGTGCCGATCTTCTTGCCGAGGTACTCGGGGGTGCGGCCGACCATCAGCCCGGCGATGAAGACCGCGATGATGGCCATGATCAGCATGCCGTAGAGGCCGGAGCCGACGCCGCCGGGCGCGATCTCGCCGAGCATCATGCCGAGCAGGGTGAGGCCGCCGCCGAAGCCGGTGAACGAGGAGTGGAAGGAGTCCACCGCGCCGGTGGAGGTGAGGGTGGTGCTGACCGCGAAGATCGAGGACCCGCCGATGCCGAACCGGGTCTCCTTGCCCTCCATCGCGCCGCCGGCCGCCTCCAGGGCCGGGCCGCCGCCGTGGAACTCGGTCCACATCATCAGGCCGCAGAAGGCCAGCCAGATGAGCCCCATGGTGGCGAGGATCGCGTACCCCTGCCGGACGTTGCCGACGAGCTTGCCGAAGGTCCGGGTGAGGGAGAACGGGATCACCAGGATCAGGAAGATCTCGAAGAGGTTGGTGAAGGCGTTCGGATTCTCGAACGGGTGGGCCGAGTTGGCGTTGAAGTAGCCGCCGCCGTTGGTGCCGAGCTCCTTGATGACCTCCTGCGAGGCCACGGCGCCGCCGTTGATCCGCTGGACGCCACCGGTGAGCGTGCCGACCTCGTGGATGCCGGCGAAGTTCTGCACGGCGCCGCAGGCCACCAGGATCAGCGCGCCGACGATCGCGATCGGGATCAGGACGCGGACGACGCCGCGGACCAGGTCGGCCCAGAAGTTGCCGAGTTCACCGGTGCGGGAGCGGGCGAAGCCGCGGACCAGGGCGACCGCGACGGCCATGCCCACGGCCGCCGAGACGAAGTTCTGCACCGCCAGGCCGCCGGTCTGGACGAGGTGACCCATGGCCTGCTCGCCCGAGTACGACTGCCAGTTGGTGTTGGCGACGAAGGACGCGGCGGTGTTGAAGGCCTGGTCCGGGCTGATGGACCGGAAGCCCAGGGAGAGCGGCAGCACGCCCTGCAGCCGCTGGAGCAGATAGAGGAAGAGCACCCCCACCACGGAGAAGGCCAGCACGCCACGGAGATAGGCGGGCCAGCGCATGCCGCTGTCGGGGTCGGCTCCGATGGCGCGGTAGACGATCTTTTCGACGCGCAGGTGCTTGTCGGAGCTGTAAACGGCTGCCATGTAGTCGCCGAGGGGGCGGTACGCCAGGGCCAGGGCGGCTATCAGCGCCAGCAACTGGAGCACGCCGGCGAGGACGGGGCTCATGTCGGTGCTCAGAACCTCTCCGGGAAAACGAGTGCGAGGACCAGGTAGCCCAACAGGGCGACGGCCACGACCAGGCCGACGATGTTCTCGGCGGTCACAGCTTCGCCACCCCCTTGGCGATCAGGGCCACCAGCGCGAAGACCGCGATCGTGGTGACGACGAAGGCCACGTCGGCCATCGTGTGCTCCTAGAGAGGTTCGGTGAAAAACGGACCTCTTGAGCAAACCCCTGTTCCACCCGGAAGCACCCGCCGTTGACGGCTCCCTTACGGCCATGAGCGGGCCGTTGACGCGATCCTGACGCCCGCCCGGAATGAGCTGCGAAAAGGCCGGTGGGCCGCACTCCGCTCAGGGAGTACGGCCCACCGTGAGGCACTGTTTTCCGGCGCTTTTCGGCCGCCGCGGGGCGGCCTCCCGAGGACGGTCTAGCGGACCTCGGTGATCTCCGGGCCGCGGGAGAGGCGGTCGACGCCCCCCGCGAACCGGGAGCCCTGCTCGGCCTGCTGCTGCACGCCCTCGGGCACCATCTGCGCGTCGTTCGGCAGCTTGAGGACGATCGGGTCGCGCGGCGCCATCGGGGCGTCGCCCCGCACCACCACGGTGTCCCGGAAGATCTGCTCCAGCAGCCCGGCCGCCTCCGGCTGCACCGCGCCCTGCCCGGAGATCACTCCGCGCAGGAACCAGCGGGGGCCGTCGACGCCCACGAAGCGCACCAGCTGCACGCCGTTGGTGCCGTCCGGCAGCTGTACGGGCACCTGGGCCCGCAGCTCCCAGCCGAGCGGGCCCTCGACCTCGTCGGTCACCCCGCCCTGCTGGGTGATGCCGGTGGCGATCTCCTCGCGCACCTCGCCCCAGATGCCCTCGTTGCGGGGCGCGGCGAACGCCTGGAGCTGCACCGCGCTGTCGCGCAGCACCACCGTGGCGGCCACGATCGCGTCCCCCGCGACCTCGACCCGCAGCTCCATGCCCTCGACCCCGGGGACGAACAGGCCACCCAGGTCGACCCGGCCCTCGGCCGGCTCACGGACCTCGGAGATGTCCCACGGGCCGTCCGGGCGGGGAGCCGGCGGCAGGTTCACCCGGCGCCGCTCCGTGTCCTGCCCGGCCTCGGCGCCCTCCTCGAGGTCGTCCGCCTCCGACTCCACGCCGTCGGCCAGCCGGTCAGCTGTGCCCGCAGCGTCTTCAGCGTCTGCGCGTCCCTTGCGACGACGTCCGAACACGTCACTGTCCTTCCCGGTCGGCTACGACCGAAGCGTAGTGATTCCCAGCTGTTTCCCCACCTGCCGCGCCGCCCGTGGGGTCGTCGCCCACCGCGGCGTGGCCACCGGTGGACCCGAAGCCCCCATCGCCGCGTGCCGAGCCGGGGAGCTCCACGACCTCGTGGAAGCGCACCTTCTCGACCTGCTGGACAACCAGTTGGGCAATCCGGTCGAACCGCTCGAACCGCACGCTCTCGCGCGGGTCCAAATTGACCACGATCACCTTGATTTCTCCACGGTACCCGGCATCCACGGTCCCCGGGGCATTCACCATCGCGACGCCGCAGCGCGCGGCCAGCCCCGAGCGGGGATGCACGAAGGCCGCGTAGCCGTCGGGCAGCGCGATCGACACCCCGGTGGGCAGCACCGCGCGCTCGCCGGGCGCGAGCTCGGCCGCCTCCGTGGTGACGAGATCCGCGCCGGCGTCGCCGGGGTGCGCGTAGCCGGGCAGGGGCACCTCCGGGTCCACGCGCCGGATCAGCACGTCGACAGGGTTACGGCTCATGGGTCTCACCTCGTCCACTCACAGGGGCTGACCTTACCCGCGCGCGAGGGGTGCGATCTCGAGCGTGCCAAGCTTGGAGCATGCAGTCCTACGACGAACGCCTGACCGCTCCCCGCTCGTGGTGGATCATCTCGGTGCTCGCCGGGGTGTCCCTGGCGCTCATCCTCTTCCCGTTCGGGACGCTGCCGATGCTCGGCGGGCTCGTGGGCGGGGCGGCGCTGGCGGCCATGGCGGTGAGCGGTTACGGCTCGGCCCGCATCCGGGTGGTGGCCGGTTCGCTGGTCGCGGGTGACGCCCGCATCCCGGTGGAGGCGCTGGGCGAGCCGGAGGTGCTGTCCGAGGAGGAGGCCAGGGCCTGGCGCTCGCACAAGGCCGACCCCCGGGCGTTCATGCTGCTGCGCAGTTACATCCCCACCGCGCTGCGGGTGGAGATCGTCGATCCGGCGGACCCCACGCCGTACGTCTATCTGTCGACCCGGCAGCCGCGGAAGCTGGCCGCCGCGCTGACGTCCGTACGGGACGCGGGCTGACGGCCGTACGGGGCGTCTGACTCCTCAGGGGTGCGCCGGACCCTCGGGGCGGTCGGTCCCCGGAACAGTGGGGCCCCGGGGCGGTCAGTCGTCGGGGCGCCGGTCCCGCTCCGGCCCGTCGAGACCGAGGGGCTCCGCCGCGGCGGCCGGGAGCTCGTCCCAGGGAACCTGCCGGCGCCGGAGATCCTCGCGGACCTTGTCCGCGAGCTTGCGGGTGTCCCGGCGGTTCATCATCGCCCCGACCGCGGCGCCGATCATGAACGGCGCCACATTGGGCAGATTGCGCACGGTGCGCTTGAGGATCTGCTGGCGCAGCTCTCGCTTGAGCTGACCGCCGAGCGCGGCGTTCACGCTCGTCGGCTTGGTGACGTCGATGCCGCGTTCCTCGGTCCACGCGGTCAGATACGCCGTGGCGCGCTGTTTCGGGCCGCCGGGCGCGCGCTGCCCGTACACCTCGTGCAGCTCCGCGATCATCTTGAGCTCCACCGAGGCGACGCCGACGATCTCGGCGGCCAGCTCGGCGGGGAGAGCGGGCGGCACCGGCAGCATCGCCGCGGCCCCCACGCTCGCGCCGACGGCGGCCGAGCTCTTGACCGCGCCCGCCACCAGCTTGTCGGCGAGCTCCTCCGGCCCCAGGCCGGGAAACTGCCGGCGCAGGGTCGCCAGGTCCCGCACCGGGACGCGCGGGGCGTTGTCGATGATCCGGTCGGCGACCGTCGCGAGGCCCTTGCGGGCGCCGCGGCCGCCCGTGCGGACGCCCCGTCCGGCGGCTGCTGCGAGCGAGGCCGCCCGGCCTCGCCCGTCGCGTCCGCCCTTCGGGGTCGTGCCGTGCGTCTCGTCCGCGTACTCCGTGGGTCCCGCGCCGGGAGCGGTCGGCTCGACAGGGCCGGGAACGGCCCCAGCCGGGCCTGTGCCGCCCTCGCCGTCCTGTCGGGTGCTCCGCCTACGGAAAGGGTTCTTCCGGTGCGGCGTCGAGCCAGCCACGGCCGTTCGGCCTCAGGCCGCGCAGTCGCGGCAGATCGGCTGGCCGTTCTTCTCCTCGGCCAGCTGGCTGCGGTGGTGCACCAGGAAGCAGCTCATGCAGGTGAACTCGTCCTGCTGCTTGGGCAGCACCCGGACGGCCAGCTCCTCGTTGGAGAGGTCCGCGCCGGGCAGCTCCAGGCCCTCGGCCTGCTCGAACTCGTCGATGTCGACGGTCGAGGCGGACTTGTCGTTCCGCCGGGCCTTCAGTTCCTCGATGCTGTCCTCGTTGAGATCGTCATCGGTCTTGCGTGGGGTGTCGTAGTCCGTTGCCATGTCGCTCTCCCCCTCTGGGTGTCTGCGGTGTCTCCAGCGCACGTAACGCGTGAGAGGCCGGACTTGTGCCCGACCCGAGGCGGAGATTTTGCCTCACATCAAGGTCTGTTACTCAATCGACACCCAACCGCACCCCTGAAGAGGTGATCGGGTTGGATGGCGATCGGGACCGTACACGGTCCGAATGTCGCACTCACACATGCCACCCCCTGTACTTCCCGTGATCGGAGCCCCCGGAAACCCGGATTTTCCCGGCTTTCCACCGCGTTGTGCGATCACTCAGAGTAGATGGCCGGAAATCCCCCTTTGTGATCGATAACACACCCACGGACGCGGGAGTGGGACGGGAAATTCCGCGCACAGCGAACAAACGAGAAAGGGCGCGAATCGATGCGGCTCGGAGCGCGGGGCGATGCGGGGCGGCCCGTCCCCGGGCGCGGTGCGACCCGGGTGCGCCGGCGCGCGCCGCACCGTTGGAGCGCCGTTCAGAGCGGCAGAGCCACCCGCATCACCAGTCCTCCGCCCTCGCGGGGCTCGGCGGTGATCCGCCCGCCGTGGGCCCTGGCCACCGAGCGCACGATCGACAGACCGAGCCCGACGCCCTTGTCGCTGCCCGTGCGCTCGGTGCGCAGCCGGCGGAACGGCTCGAAGATGGCGTCCACCTCGTACGCCGGGACCACCGGCCCCGTGTTGGAGACGACCAGGAGCGCCTGGTCGCCCTCGGTGGCCGTGGTGACCTCCACCCAGCCGTCCGGCTCGTTGTAGCGCACGGCGTTCTGGACCAGGTTGAGGGCGATCCGCTCCAGCAGCACGCCGTTGCCCTGCACGGTCGCCGGGGCCCGCTCGCCGCGCAGCTCGACGCCCTTCGTCTGGGCCTCGCCGCGCACCTGGTCGATGGCCCGGGAGGCGACCTCGGCGAGGTCCACGGGCTTGCGGTCGACGATCTCGTTGTCGCTGCGGGCGAGCAGCAGCAGGCCCTCCACCAGCTGTTCGCTGCGCTCGTTGGTGGCCAGCAGGGTCTTGGCGAGCTGGCTCAGCTCCGGGGAGGCGGCCGGGTCGGACAGCTGCACCTCCAGCAGCGTGCGGTTGATCGCCAGGGGGGTGCGCAGCTCGTGGGAGGCGTTGGCGACGAAGCGCCGCTGGGCGTCGAACGCCCGGTCGAGCCGGCCGAGCATCTCGTCGAAGGTGTCGGCGAGCTCCTTGAGCTCGTCGTCCGGCCCGTCCAGCTCGATCCGGCGGGACAGGTCGGAGCCGGCCACCATGCGGGCGGTGCGGGTGATCCGGCCCAGCGGGGAGAGCACCCGGCCCGCCATGGCGTAGCCGAAGGCGAAGGCGACCACGCTCAGCCCCAGCAGGGCCAGCAGCGAGCGGCGCAGCAGGGAGTCCAGGGCGAGCTGCCGCTGGTGGTTCATGCACGCGTTGAGGGCGGCGTTGAACTGGTCCTCGGGCAGTTGCTGGACCGCGATGCCGGGGCAGGTGGCGTTGGTCGGCTGCACCCGGCTGCCGTTGAGCAGCCGGAAGGGCAGCTCGTTGCCGACGTTCAGGGCCTGGGCGGCGAGCAGGTAGATGATCGACAGCAGCAGGATGCCGGCGATCAGGAACATGCCGCCGTAGAGCAGCGTGAGCCGTATCCGGATGGTGGGGCGCAGCCAGGGCAGCGGGCGCGCCGAGTGGTGGTGGGGGTCCCAGGTGGGCCTGGGCGGCGCCAGCGGAGCCGGGGGCACCGGTGTGGTGGGCATGTCTCTCAGATCCGGTATCCGGAGCCGGGCACCGTGACGATCACGGGCGGCTCGCCGAGCTTGCGGCGCAGGGTCATCACGGTCACCCGGACGACGTTGGTGAACGGGTCGGTGTTCTCGTCCCACGCCTTCTCGAGCAGCTGCTCGGCCGAGACGACCGTGCCCTCGCTGCGCATCAGCACCTCCAGGACGGCGAACTCCTTGGGCGCGAGCTGCACCTCCCGGCCGTCCCGGAACACCTCGCGGCGGTTGGGGTCGAGCTTGATCCCGGCGCGCTCCAGCACCGGCGGCAGCGCGACGGTCGTCCTGCGGCCGAGCGCGCGGACGCGGGCGATCAGCTCGCTGAAGGCGAAGGGCTTGGGCAGATAGTCGTCCGCGCCGATCTCCAGGCCCTCGACCCGGTCGCTGACGTCCCCGGAGGCGGTGAGCATCAGCACCCGGGTGGGGATGCCCAGCTCGACGACCTTGCGGCAGACGTCGTCGCCGTGCACCAGCGGGAGGTCGCGGTCGAGCACCACGACGTCGTAGTCGTTGATCTCGACGCGCTCCAGGGCCGCGGCCCCGTCGTACACGACGTCGACGGCCATGGCCTCACGGCGGAGTCCGGTGGCCACCGCATCGGCGAGCAGTTGCTCGTCCTCGACGACGAGTACGCGCACGGCGCAGATCCTTCCCAGGAGAGCCCTTGTGGACAGGGCGTAGTCATGTCTCGGCCTCTCCATCCTGCCTCGAAGCCTCATAAACCGGCGGTAAGGGGCACCCGCTGACCTGGGAATCCTGGATTCCCCGGTTCTTTGAGGTTTCTTTGACACAGTGCGGGGGGAGGACGTTTGCACACCCCGATCACGCCCTGTCACGGCATGCCACGCCGCGTCCGCTCCCCCGTGCGGACGACGGGCGCGTGATCAACCCGCCGTGGCACACCCCCGTGCCAACAACCCACGACGAGGGGGCGCAACCATGGACGCGTTCACCGCAGGGCTTCTGCACCGCATACGAACCACCCAGTCCGACCTCACGCGCGCTCGCGAGACGGGCGACGACTTCCTCGCCGAAGTGGAGCAGGCCGAGCTCGAAGATCTGCACCGACTGGCCGCCGAGTACGGTGTGGAGGTCAGCGCCTGAGCGCTCGACCCCGGCGGGCCTCACCACGCCCGCTCGTCAGGTCCCTGCCCCGCCCCGGTCGCCGGCACACGGCACCGGGGCGGTGCCGTGTGCCGGGGGCGGCGGCTAGTCGTGCCAGGCCCCCAGGCCCTCCAGGAGCTCCTGGAGGGGCTCGAAGACGCTGGGGTCGGCGGCCACGGCCAGCTCGCCCCCGAGCGGCTCACCGGGCCGGCCACCGGTCCTGGCGCCCGCCTCCCGGGCGATCAGCTCCCCCGCGGCGTAGTCCCACGGGTTGATGCCCCGCTCGTAGTAGCCGTTCAGCCGGCCCGCCGCGACATCGCACAGGTCGAGCGCGGCGGAACCGCCCCGCCGGATGTCCCGCACCTGGGGCAGCAGCCGGCGTACGACCTCTCCCTGGGCCGCCCGGCGCTCGGTGAGGTAGCCGAAGCCGGTGCCGATCAGTGACTGCGCCAGGGACGGCGCCGGCAGGGTGCTCAGGCGCCGCTCGCCCAGGAAGGCGCCCCGGCCGAGGACCGCGCGGAACGTCTCACCGCGCACGGGCGCCTCGACCACGCCGACGACCGTACGGCCGTCCACCTGCGCGGCGACGCTCACGGCCCAGGACGGCAGCCCGTACAGGTAGTTGACCGTGCCGTCGATGGGGTCGACGACCCAGCGGACGCCGCTGCCGCCCTCCGTGCTGGTGCCCTCCTCGCCGAGGACGCCGTCGTCCGGGCGGCGCTCGGCGAGGACGCCGGTGATGAGCTTCTCCGCCGCCACGTCCATCTCGGTGACCACGTCGATGGCGCTGGTCTTGGTGGCGGCGACCGCCAGATCGGCGGGGCGGCCGTCGCGCAGCAGGGCGCCGGCGCGGCGGGCCGCCTCCAGGGCGACGGCCAGCAGCTCGTCCAGCAGCGGTCCGGGAAGGTGGCTCGGGGCGGTCACGTGGTGGTGCTCCTCGTCGTTTCTCACGCGTACGGGCTGTCGGCCCCCGCGGCGGCCGGTCGGGGCGCCCGCGCCGGGCAGCAGCCCACCGGGCACAGGTCGTGGCTGGGGCCGAGCGCGCCGAGCGCGCACCGCTCCACCGTCTGCCCGCGCTCGGTGGCGGCGCGCTCCAGGACCAGCTCCCGCACCCCGGCGGCGAACCGGGGGTCGGCGCCCACCGTCGCCGCCCGGGCGACCGGCAGCCCGAGCTCGGCGGCCTTGGCGGCGGCCTCCGTGTCGAGGTCGTACTTGACCTCCATGTGGTCGGAGACGAAGCCGATGGGGACCATCACGGCCGCGGGCGCCCCGGCGCCGTGCAGCTCCTCCAGGTGGTCGCAGATGTCCGGCTCCAGCCACGGGATGTGCGGGGCGCCGCTGCGCGACTGGTACACCAGCCGCCAGGGGTGCTCGACGCCGGTTCGCTCGGCGACCGCCGCCACGATCTGCCGCGCCACGTCCAAGTGCTGGGCCACGTACGCGCCCCCGTCGCCGTGCTCCTCGACCGGCCCGGAGGTGTCGGCGGCGGCCGTGGGGATGGAGTGGGTGGTGAAGGCCAGGTGGGCCTCGGCGCGGACCGGCTCGGGCAGTTCGGCCAGGGCGGCGAGCGTCGCGTCCACCATCGGCAGCACGAACCCGGGGTGGTTGAAGTAGTGCCGCAGCTTGTCCACGCGCGGCACCGGCAGCCCCTCGCTCTCCAGCGTCGCGAGGGCCTCGGCGAGGTTCTCGCGGTACTGGCGGCAGCCGGAGTAGGAGGCGTACGCGCTGGTTGCGAGCGTCAGGATGCGGCGGTGGCCGTCGGTGACCATCCGGCGCAGGGTGTCCGTGAGATAGGGCGCCCAGTTGCGGTTGCCCCAGTGGACGGGGAGCTCCAGGCCGTGCTCCGCGAAGTCCTTGCGCAGCGCCTGGAGCAGCTCGCGGTTCTGGGCGTTGATGGGGCTGACGCCGCCGAAGAGGAAGTAGTGCCGGCCCACCTCCTGGAGCCGCTCGCGGGGGATGCCCCGGCCGCGGGTGACGTTCTCCAGGAACGGCACCACGTCCTCGGGGCCCTCCGGGCCGCCGAAGGAGAGCAGCAACAGGGCGTCGTAGGGGGTTGCGTCGAGGCGGTCGGTGACATCGAGGCGATCCGGCATGCTCCCGATCCTGCCACCCGAGCCCCGGCGCGAAAAACGGCGGGCGCGCTCACCGGCGCGCGCCCTAAGCTGTATGAGCCATCCATACCCCTGACGGCGGAACGGCGGAGCCTCCCCTTGGCCAGTCCCTATCGCGCGATCTTCGCCGCCCCCGGCGCCAAGGCCTTCTCCGCCGCGGGGTTCCTCGGCCGGATGCCGCTCTCCATGATGGGGATCGGCGTGGTCACGATGGTCTCCCAGCTCACCGGCCGGTACGGGCTGGCGGGCGCCCTCGCGGCCACCATCGCCCTGTCGGCCGCCGTGCTCGGCCCGCAGATCTCGCGCCTCGTGGACCGCTACGGGCAGCGCAGGGTGCTCCGCCCGGCCAGCGCGCTGTCCATCGCCGCGACCTCGGGTCTGCTGGTCTCCGCGCAGCAGGGCTGGGCCGACTGGACGCTGTTCCTGTTCTCGGCCGGGGTGGGGTGCGTCCCCAGCGTCGGCTCGATGGTCCGGGCCCGCTGGGCGAACATCTACCGCGACTCCCCGCGCGAGCTGCACACCGCCTACTCCGCCGAATCGGTCGTCGACGAGGTCTGCTTCATCTTCGGGCCGATCATCTCCATCGGGCTGTCGACGGCGTGGTTCCCGGAGGCCGGACCGCTGCTCGCCGCGGGCTTCCTGGCCGTGGGCGTCCTGTGGCTGACCGCGCAGCGCGCCACCGAACCCGTGCCGCATCCGCGCGAGCACCACACCGGCGGCTCGGCGCTGCGCTCGCCCGGCCTCCAGGTGCTGGTGGCCACCTTCGTGGCCACCGGGGCCCTCTTCGGCTCGGTGGACGTCGTCACGGTGGCCTTCGCCGAGGAGCAGGGCCACAAGGCGGCGGCGAGCCTGGTGCTCGCGGTCTACGCGCTGGGCTCGTGCCTGGCCGGCGCGGTGTTCGGGCTGCTGCACCTCAAGGGCCCGGCGGAGCGGCGGTGGCTGGTGGGCGTCTGTGCGATGGCCCTGAGTATGATCCCCCTCCAACTGGTCGGGAGCCTCGGGTTCCTGGCCGTGGCGCTCTTTGTCGCGGGCCTGTCCATCGCACCGACGATGGTGACCACGATGGCCCTCGTCGAGCAGTACGTACCACGCGCGAAGCTGACCGAGGGCATGACCTGGGTGAGTACGGGGCTCGCGGTCGGCGTGGCGCTCGGCTCGTCGGCCGCCGGCGCGGCGGTCGACGCGGGCGGCGCCGAGGCGGGGTACGGGGTCTCGGGGACGGCCGGAGCGCTCGCGGCGGCGGTCGCGTTCCTGGGCTTCCGCAGGCTGCGGTCGGCGTCACAGCGGCCGGTGGCATCCCCGCCGCCGGCAAGGGGAGGGACTCGCGCACATGGCACGAAGGACCGGGACGAGCACGACGTGGCGTAACTGGGCGGGAAATGTGGTGACCCGTCCGCGGCGGGCGGTGGCGCCCTCGTCCACCGACGAGGTCGCCGCGGTCGTGACCCGCGCGGCCCGCGAGGGACTGGCGGTGAAGGCGGCCGGCACCGGCCACTCCTTCACCGCCGCCGCGGCCACCGACGGCGTACTGATACGCCCGGAGCGGCTGACGGGGATACGGGCGATCGACCGTACGGCGGGAACCGTGCGGGTCGCCGCCGGGACACCGCTGTTCCGGCTCAACGAGGCCCTGGCGGCGGCAGGACTGTCGCTGACCAACATGGGCGACATCATGGAGCAGACGGTCTCCGGCGCCATCAGTACGGGCACGCACGGCACCGGGCGGGACTCCGCCTCGGTCGCGGCCCAGGTGCGGGCGTTCGAACTGGTGACCGCCGACGGCTCGCGGCTGCGCTGCTCCGCCGAGGAGAACCCGGACGTCTTCGCCGCCGCCCGGGTCGGACTGGGCGCCCTGGGCGTCATCACCGAACTGACGTTCGCGGTCGAGCCGCTCTTCCTGCTGACCGCCCGCGAGGAGCCCATGCCGTTCGACCGCGTGGTCGAGGAGTTCGACCAGCACACCCGGGAGAACGAGCACTTCGAGTTCTACTGGTTCCCGCACACCGGCAACTGCAGCACCAAGCGGAACAACCGCAGCGCCGGGCCGGCCGCCCCGCTCGGGCGGGTCGGCGGCTGGGTCGAGGACGAGCTGCTCTCCAACGGCGCCTTCGGGGCGCTGTGCGCGCTCGGCCGGGCCGTGCCCGCCACCATCCCCCCGATCGCCCAGCTCTCCAGCCGGGCGCTGTCGGCCCGGACGTACACCGATGTGGCCTACCGGGTGTTCACCAGCCCGCGCCGGGTCCGCTTCGTGGAGATGGAGTACGCCGTCCCGCGCGAGGCGGCGGTGGCGGCCCTGCGCGAACTGCGCTCCCTGATCGAGCGCTCGCGCTTCCGGGTCAGCTTTCCCGTGGAGGTGCGGACGGCGCCGGCGGACGACATCTGGCTGTCGACGGCGAGCGGCCGGGAGACGGCCTACATCGCCGTACACCTGTACCGGGGTACGCCGCATCAGGCGTATTTCTCGGCGGTCGAGCGCATCATGACCGCGCACGGCGGCCGTCCGCACTGGGGGAAGCTGCACGGCCGGGACGCGGGCCAGTTGGCCGAGGTCTATCCGCGGTTCGCCGACTTCGTCGCCCTGCGGAACCGGCTGGACCCGGGGCGGGTGTTCGGCAACGCGTATCTGCGGCGGGTGCTGGGGGACTGACGCGGGACCGACGCGGCGCCCCGGCCCGGCCCGGTGCGGAATGCGCACCGGCCCGGCCCGGTGCGGAATGCCAGCCGGGCCGGGGCGAAAGGTTTCCTGCCGGCGGGGCCCGCCGCCGTACGAGCCGCCCGCGCGCAGGGCCCGCCGCCGTACGGGCTACGAGGCGCTCGTGCCGGGCTCCCGCGAACCGGCGCCGGCACCCGTGCCCGCTCCCGCGCTCAGGTTCCGGCCGCCGGCCGCCGCGCCGTCACCGGTCCCCGTGCCGGTGCTGCCGCCTTTGCCGTCCCCCGTGCCGTTCCCGCTGGTCGGGCCGGTCGAGCCCGCGGGAGGCGAGGGCTTGTCCGGCGAGGGCGTCGAGCCGCCGCCGGGCGAGGCGTCCGGTGACGGGCTCGCGCCGGGGGACGGCGTCCCGCCCCCGCTGCCACTGGAGCCGCCGGTGCCGCTCTCGCCGCCGGTGCCTCCAGTGGCGGAGCCGCCGTGGCCGGGCGACGGGGAACCGGACGGGCCGTCGCCGGACGCGTCGTCACCGGGGCCGTGGTGGCCGTGCGGGGAGTCGGAGCCCCGGCCGGGCGAGGGCTTCGGGTCCGGGGGCGGCCCCTGGTGGTCACCGCCGCCGGTGTCCTGGCGCACCACCCGGCTCAGGCTCGTACCGCCCTTGTCGCCGTGGCCGAACCAGCTCGCCATCGAGCCGCCCGTGAGCAGCTCGGTGCCGGTGACCACGGCCATGGCCACGGCGAACACGGTCCCGGCCGCGAGCGCGGTCCGCTTCCAGCCGCGCAGCCGGGTGCCGTGGACGGTCCCCGTCGAGTACGCGTCGTCGGCGCGGGGCAGCACCCGGGTCCCGTCGGGGGCCTCGGCACCGCCCCGGTCAGGCATCTCGTCGTGGGCGAGCGGGGAGGTCTCGTCGGGGGCACGGCCCGGCGTTTCGTCGTGGGCCGGCCGGGATGTCTCGTCGGGGGCCGGCTCCGGGGAGCCGTCGCGGGGCCGGTCGCGGATCGCCACCGGGCGGAGCGGCACGTGGCCGGCCGCCTCGCGCAGATGTTCGCCCGTTCTGCGGAACAGGTGCTGGAAGACCGTGCCACCGGCCGTGGCGACGACACTGACCACCCCGGCGCCCACGATGGTGCCGTACACGCCCAGCGTGGAGGCGAGCACCGCCGCGGCGACCGCCGCCAGGGCGCTCCCCGCCACCTGGGCAACGCTCAGTTCGAGACGCTTTTCCCTCTCCTTGGTGCCTTCTGTGCCGTCTTTGGATGTCAGCTGCATCTCCATCCTCTGCCTGGGCATCTGACGCACCGTGCATACCTTGCACTCAGAAGAGACCTTTGGGCGGACTCGACAGTTCCGGATCGGGCCGTTCTGTGAACCACGCCACCCGCGGCACGACCACGCACCGTTATCCCCGGGAGCAACTCCCTTGGGGGTTGAGAACTTCGGCGGCGCGGCGGTCCACCCCGGTGGCCCGAATGGAGTACTGTGGCGAGCCCTGGCACCGGTTTTCCCGTCCGGCCGCCGGATTCACCGGAGGGGACGGCACCCGGAACGCGGGGCGCCACTCGAACCGGTGATCGCACGGCGGAGGCGGGTGGCCGCGGACAGGGCGACCGACACGGTCACTCAGCGTTGCGAACAGGTAACCGTGTCATAACGGCGGATTCGGGTGCATGCCCGACACGCCGGGCAACTCGGCAATGTTGTGGCAGGCTGCACCCGGGCAGGCCACACTCGTCTAGCGGAAGCAGCGACGCACGTGACGTCGGCAGGCACCACCCGGGAGGTCCCCATGCCCGAACTGCGTGTCGTGGCCGTCAGCAACGACGGCACACGGCTGGTGCTCAAGGCTGCGGACAGCACGGAGTACACGCTGCCCATCGACGAGCGGCTGCGTGCCGCCGTGCGCAACGACCGGGCCCGGCTGGGACAGATCGAGATCGAGGTGGAGAGCCATCTCCGCCCCCGTGACATCCAGGCCCGTATACGTGCTGGCGCCTCCGCGGAGGAGGTCGCCCAGCTCGCGGGCATCCCCGTGGACCGGGTCCGGCGCTTCGAGGGCCCGGTGCTGGCCGAGCGCGCCTTCATGGCGGAGCGGGCCCGCAAGACGCCCGTGCGCAGGCCCGGTGAGAACACCGGCCCCCAGCTCGGCGAGGCGGTAGCAGAACGGTTGCTGCTGCGCGGCGCCGAGAAGGAGACCGTGCAGTGGGACTCCTGGCGGCGCGACGACGGCACCTGGGAGGTGCTGCTCGTCTATCGCGTCGCCGGCGAGCCGCACTCCGCCACCTGGACCTACGACCCGCCGCGCCGGCTGGTGCAGGCCGTGGACGACGAGGCGCGCGCGCTGATCGGCGAGACCGACGACACGCCCGAGCCGAGCTTCCCGTTCGTGCCGCGCATCGCCCGGCTGCCCCGGGACCGCCCGCTGGACCGGACCGCGGACCGCTCGGTGCCGTCGATCCCCGGCCCCGCGCAGGAGACCGGCGAGCGCGCGGCCGAGCGCGAGCGGGAGCGCGACTCGCTGACCAGCCTGCTGGAGGCGGTGCCCAGCTTCCGGGGCGACATGGTCGTGCCGGACACGGCCGCGCCCGCGGCGGCGACCACCGCCGCGGAGGAGACCGAGGAGGAGGCGGAGGCAGCGGAGCCGCCCGCCACCGCGTCGGCCGCCGGCGCGGGGTCGGCGTACGCCGATGTCCTCATGCCGCGCTCGGTGGCGGGCCACCGCGAACGGCTCACCGGGACCACCGACCGGCAGGCCGAGGCCGACGGGGTGCGCCCCGGGCGGCGGGCCGCCGTGCCCAGCTGGGACGAGATCGTGTTCGGCACGCGCCGCAAGAAGCAGGAGTAGCGCCCGTCTCCGACGGACGCTTCGGAAGCGCGGGGGGGGGGGGGGGGGGGGGGGGGGGGGGGGGGGGGGGG
>NZ_JBPQTV010000115.1:0-18485 GCF_051386515.1 Streptomyces sp. URMC 123
CCGTTCACCCCGTCCCGCCCCCGCCCGGGAGGCCCCGTGCGCCCCACACGCGCCAACGTGCGACCACCGTGCGCCCGTGCCCGGTCGGTGCGCGACTGACCCGCTCGGCGCCGCCTCCTACGCTCGATCCGGACTCGGGTATCGCTCGCGCCCGTTGAGGGCATGAGGCACAGGAGACCGCGGCCGGGACCCGCCCGCGATCAGCCGGAGCGGGCCGCCCGGCGCGGAGACACAGCCGACCTCGGGGAGGGCACGTGCTCAGCACCGCACGCCATACCGCAGGCCATGACGCATCGCACGGCGCGGACCGGGTGGACGTCGTCGTGGTGGGGGCCGGGCTCGCCGGCCTCTCCGCGGCCCATCGGCTGGCCGGCGCCGGAGTCCCGGTCGCCGTCCTGGAAGCGGCGCCGCGCATCGGCGGGCACATGACCACCGACGAGGTCGACGGCTTCCGGCTGGACCGGACGTCCCGGCTGATCACCACCTCGATCCCCGAGCTGCGCCGCACCCCGGGCCTGGGCGAGCTGAGCCTGCGCCCGTTCGCCCCGGGGGTGCTCGTGCACGGCGGCGGGCGGCACCAGCGGTTCGGGGACGCCCGCACCACCGCCCGCGGCGGCCCGCGCGCCACCCGGAGCGCGTTCACCGCCGCCCGGGCCTTCGCCACCGCCGCGCGGTCCCCGCTGGGCGGCGCGCCGTTCTCCGGCGCGCCCTTCGGGGGGGCGATGGACCACGCCCGGCTCGCGGCCTGGCTGAACCGGCTCGCGACCACCCCGACGGAGCGGCTCCTGGCCCGCCCGGAGCTCACCGCCGCCCGCAGCCTGGAGACCCGCGGCTTCCCGCAGCGCACGCTGGACGGGTTCCTGCGCCCGCTGCTGGCGGCCCTGTTGAGCGACCCGGAACTGACCACCTCCAGCCGCTGCGCGGACCTGGCGCTGCGCTGCTTCGCCCGCGGCCGGCTCTGTCTGCCGACGGGCGGCGCGAGCGCGGTGCCGGAGCTGCTGGCCGCCGCCCTGCCCCCGGGCACCGTGCGCACCGGCGTACGGGCGGTGGCGGCGTCGACGACGTCCGTGGTCACCGCGGAGCACGGCGAGCTGAGCTGCCGGGCCGTGCTGGTGGCGACCGGCGCGCGGGCGGCGAGCGAGCTGCTGCCGGGGCTGCGGCTGCCGGACTTCCACCCGGTGACCGTGCTGCACCACACGGCCGCCGGGACCCCGCTGGCCGAGCCGTGCCTGGTGCTGGACGCGGACCGCTGCGGCCCCGTCGCGCACTCGGCGGTGGTCAGCGAGGTCGACCCGTCGCGCGCGCCCGCCGGCCGGGCCCTGATCACCTCGACGGTGCTGGGCGCGGCGGCGGGCGAGCCGCTCGACGTCCTCGACAAGGCGGCCCGCCAGCAGCTCGGCGATCTGTACGGCACCCGCGCGGACGACTGGGAGCTGATCGCCGCCCACCACGACCCGGACGCGGTCCCGGCGATGCCCGCGCCGCACGATCTGCGGCGCCCGGTGCGGCTGCTGTCGGGGCTGTACGTGTGCGGGGACCACCGCGGCACCAGTACGGTCCACGGTGCCCTGGCCTCCGGCCGCCGGGCCGCCGACGCCGTGCTGCGGGACTTCGGGCTGCAACCCGCCCCGCTCCGTACGGCGGTGCCCACCGCGGCCTGAGCGCCCCTGGCCGCACCGCGGCCTGAGCCCATTGGCCGCCCGGCGCGGCCCGGGCACCGCCCGCCACCACCCACCGCCGCCCGAGCACCGCTCGCCCACCACCCACCGCCCGCGGCCGGGCGCCACCTCGGCGCCAGCGCGTACGCCGCCGCGCACCGGGCGGCCCGCGCGCCGCCCCCGTCACCCGCCGCCCCGGCCGCGCTCTCCGCACACCGCGCCGGCCGTCAACCGACATCGGTCCTCGTCATCCGACACACCGTCATCCGGCCGGTCGACCGTCCTGTCCTCCGGCACCGTCCTTCGCCACCATGGGCACGGGCACCGTCGGGGCCGCACGGCACGAGCCGTGCGGCGTTCCGTACGGCGGTGGCCCGACGCACCCTGCCCACGGGGCGGCCGGTGGCTCCTGCCCCGACCTCGGCCCGCTCCCCGCCGGGCCCACCGGCCACCGGCCGGCACGTACGCGCACCCGCACCGCACGCGCACCCGCACCGACGCCCGTAGCAACACGGCCCCGAACAGCCCGTACGGGAGGCACCCCGCACGGGGACGGAAGAGGAGTGACTGTGGACGACGTACGACTGCTGGGCCTCTGCGCGCCCTCCGGGACGGAACCCTGCGGAGAACTGCTGCTGCGGGCGCTGGCGGTGCCCGGCTCCCTGGGCGTACGGCTGGAGGTGTGCGCCATTCCCGAGGGGCTGCCGGCGCACTCGGCCGTGGGCGCGGGCGAACTGCCACCGGGGGTCAGGGAATTGCGGGCGCGCGCCGCCCGGGCCGGGGCCCTGGTGATCGCCACCCCGGAGACCCGGGGCACGGCACCGGAGCCCATACGGACGGCGCTGGACTGGCTGGCCTGGCCGCGGGCCGGCTCCCCGCTGGTGGGCAAGTACGCCGCCGTGCTGACCACCACCGAGGACGACGCACCGCCCCCGGAGTCGTTCACCGACGTGGAGTACCGGCTGCTGTGCGCCGGGGCCGAACCCGTGGGGCCGCGCACCATCACCCCGCGGGCCATGACGATTCTGCACCCGGCCCGGGACGGCCGGGTGCTCATCGCGGACCCCGCCTCGGCCATGCGGCTGCTGCTGCACATCCGGCGCACGGCGAAGGCGGTGCGCTCGGCGGCTCCCCGCCACTGGCCGCAGTAGGGAACCGGCCGCAGCGGGGCACCGGCCGGCCCCGCCCGGCCCCCCGGCGGCGGCCGGCGCGGGCGGAGCGGACGCCGCGGGCGGGCCGTGGATGCCGCCGGGCCGGCCGCCGGAGCGGCTGGACCGGCCGTGGGGACCTTCGGGCGGGCCCGTGGCGGCCCGGGCCCGCCGTGGGACCCGCTCGGGCCCCGACGGCCCGCGCCCGGGCCGGCCGCCCGAGGTCAGCCGAGGGCGGCCACCCGCTCCCGGTAGCCCCGCACGGCCGCCGCGTCCCGGTACGGCTCCAGGCGCCGCTCGAAGTCCCGGACGTACTCGTGCGCCCGCACCGACCGCATCTCGGCCGCCTGCTGGGCCGACTCGATGCCCAGCGAGCACGCCTGCTCCAGGTCGCCCAGCCCCAGCCGGGCGGTCGCGAGCACCACCCGGCAGAAAAGCCTGCTGCGGGCGTAGCCGGGGCCGCGCAGCTGCAGGGAGCGTTCGGCGTACTGGGCGGCGTGCCGGTACTGCTGGAGGTCGCGGTGGCAGTGCCCGAACTCGTCGGCCAGCTGGGACTCGTCGAAGGGCCGGGCCCAGTGCGGCACCTCGTCGCCGGGCCGGGCGGCCTCCAGGGCCCGCTCGGCGCGGGCCAGGGAGGCCGTGCAGGAGCGGACGTCGCCGAGCACGGCGTGCCCGCGCGCCTCCACCGCGTGCATCAGCGACTGGACGACCGCGGGCGCCCCGCCGCCGATGCCCTGCTGGGCCACCCGGGCCAGCTGCACGGCCTCCCGCCCGTGCCCGAGGTAGACGGCCTGGCGGCTCATCGTCACCAGGACGTAGCTGCCGTAGGGGCGGTCGCCGGCCGCCTGGGCGAGCCGCAGGGCCTGGACGAAGTAGCGCTGCGCGAGGCCGTGCGCGGCGATGTCGTACGAGGTCCAGCCGGCCAGTCGGGTCAGGTCGGCGACGGCGGCGAAGAGCCGGCGGCCGATCGCCTCGCCGTAGGAGCCGCGCAGCATGGGCTCCGCCTCGTGCTCCAGATAGCGCACGAGGGCCTGGCGGGCGTGCCCGCCGCCGTAGGCGTGGTCGAGGGTGCGGAAGAGCTCGCCGACGGAGCGGAGCGCCGAGATGTCGCCGGCGGTCACCTTCTGGCCGGGGCCGCGCTCGGCGGACCGCTGGCGGGGCACGGGGTAGCGCGCCTGGGGCGGCACCCGGGGCCCCTGCTCCCCGGGCGGCGGGGCGGCCCCGGGCGGTACGGCGGCGCCGGGCGCCCCGGCGGTGGGCGCCCCGGCCCCGGGCGGTGGCTCGACGCCGCGCGCCACCCGCTCGTCGGGGCGGCCGATGAGCCAGTCGCGACTGGGCACCACCAGCCCGGCCGGGGTGAAGGCGATCTTGCGGAGTTCGGTGTGGGTGCCGGAGTCCTTGCGCCACAGGCCGCTGACGATGTCCACGGCCTCGGCGGGGGTGGCGGCGAACTCCAGCCCGGCGTAGACCGGGGCGCAGGCGTCGAGCCCGAGGTCCTGGGCGGAGAGTCTGCGCCCCAGGCGCCGGGTGAAGACCTCGGCGATCAGCGCGGGGGTGGTGCCTCTCGGCTGCTGGCCGCGGAGCCAGCGCGTGACGGACGTCTTGTCGTATCGCAGGTCGAGGCCGTGTTCGAGGCCCAGCTGGTCCACCCTGCGGGCCAGCCCGGCGTGCGAGAACCCCGCTTCGGCGATCAGGGCGGCGAGCTGACGATTGGGGGTGCGCTGAGGGGGTCGTTCCGTCATCGGCTGTGCGGTCTCCTGCCTTCCGGGCCCAGGGAGCGGACGGCGGAGGGGCCGAAGGTAAAACCCCCAGCTCACCCCTGATCGCCCTCGTGGAACGGCGTGAATTTAGCGGCCAGAACCAGCCGTACTGTCTGCTTCACCACGCATTCATCCGATCGTGTGAGCGCGGGTCGAGAGCCGGTCCGATGAACGACAACCGGGTCCATTCGGGTGCAATGGACAACCGCCGTAGAGTGGCAGGGCACCACACGTGCGAATCTGCTGGGTTCGAAGAGGAGCTGCCGTGAGTGAGCTGCGCTTTGTCCATCTGGGCATCGGGGCGGACGCCGTCGACTACCAGGAGGCGTGGCAGGAGCAGCGCCGCGTGCACGCCGCGCGGTTCGCGGACGAGATCCCCGACACCTGTCTGCTGCTGGAGCACCCGCCGGTCTACACCGCGGGCCGGCGCACGGAGGAGAGCGAGCGCCCCCTCGACGGCACCCCGGTGGTGGACGTGGACCGCGGCGGCAAGATCACCTGGCATGGCCCGGGCCAGCTGGTGGGCTATCCCATCCTCAAGCTGCCGCGGCCGGTGGACGTGGTGGCCCATGTGCGGCGGCTGGAGGAGGCGCTGATCCGCGCCTGTGCGGACTTCGGGCTGGAGACCACCCGGATCGAGGGGCGCAGCGGGGTGTGGGTGCTGGGCGACCCGGTGGACCGGCGGCCGGCGCTCGGCGGGCTCTCCCTGGACTTCGACCCGCGGCTGACGGACGAGGAGTTCGACCCGCGGCTCAGCGGCCCCGAGTACGCGCCCTCCAACGCCGGTCAGCGGCGGGAGGACCGCAAGCTGGCGGCGATAGGCATCCGGGTCGCCAAGGGCGTCACCATGCACGGCTTCGCGCTGAACTGTGACCCGGACAACACGTGGTTCGACCGGATCGTCCCGTGCGGCATCCGGGACGCCGGGGTGACCTCGCTCTCGAACGAGCTGGGCCGTACGGTTTCGGTGGCCGAGGTGCTGCCGGTGGTGGAGAAGCGGCTGCGGGAGGTTCTGGAGTCGGCGGAGCCGATGCCGCGGGCGGTCTGAGGCCGGCGGGACCGGGGCCGACCCGGGCGGCCGGCCCGGGCGGCCGGCCTCCGGAGCCGGGGGGCGGTCCGGGCAGCTCGGCGGTGCCAGGGGGAATCAGCCCTGGGGCGATGGGGTTGCCCTGGGCGGAAGAACGTACGAATGACGGGCGTACCCTGGTGTTCGCCGAGGAATCGAAGTCATAGGGAGCCGGACGTGGCCGCTGTCGCACCCGACGGACGCAAGATGCTGCGCCTGGAGGTCCGGAACAGCCAGACCCCCATCGAGCGCAAGCCCGAGTGGATCAAGACCCGGGCGAAGATGGGCCCCGAGTACACGGAGCTCCAGGGCCTGGTGAAGCGCGAGGGCCTGCACACGGTGTGCCAGGAAGCGGGCTGTCCGAACATCTACGAGTGCTGGGAGGACCGCGAGGCGACGTTCCTCATCGGCGGCGACCAGTGCACCCGGCGCTGTGACTTCTGCCAGATCGACACCGGCAAGCCGCAGGCGCTCGACCTGGACGAGCCGCGCCGCGTCGGCGAGTCCGTGGTCACCATGGACCTGAACTACGCCACGATCACCGGTGTCGCCCGCGACGACCTGGAGGACGGCGGCGCCTGGCTGTACGCCGAGACCGTGCGGCAGATCCACGGCATGACGGCGGAGCGCGAGGCCGGCCGCACCAAGGTCGAGCTGCTGATCCCCGACTTCAACGCCGTGCCCGAGCAGCTCGCCGAGGTGTTCTCCTCCCGGCCCGAGGTGCTCGCCCACAACGTGGAGACGGTGCCGCGGATCTTCAAGCGCATCCGCCCCGCGTTCCGCTACGAGCGCTCCCTCGAGGTGATCACCAAGGCCCGCGAGGCCGGCCTGGTCACCAAGTCCAACCTGATCCTCGGCATGGGCGAGGAGCGCGAGGAGATCAGCCAGGCGCTCCAGGACCTGTACGACGCGGGCTGCGAGCTGATCACCATCACGCAGTACCTGCGCCCGACGGTGCGGCACCACCCGGTGGAGCGCTGGGTGAAGCCGCAGGAGTTCGTGGAGCTGAAGGAGGAGGCCGAGGAGATCGGCTACTCCGGTGTGATGTCCGGCCCGCTGGTCCGGTCGTCCTACCGCGCCGGCCGGCTGTACCAGCAGGCGATCGAGCGGCGCGGCGGGGCGGTCGCGTCCCAGGCCGTCTGACCCCTGGCGGCTCTTTCCGGACATGGCCGGTACGGACCGCCCGCGGGGGCGATGCGTACCGGCCATGTCAAGGTTTCACGGCGGTTTGACCGTTCGGACACGTCCTGGTAACACCTTTCAGTGACCCTGGGTTCACTCACCGCACACCCCGTGCCGATCTCGCCCGTGAAGGGGACACCCACGATGCAGGTAGCGCCCGTACGCGCCACCGCCATTCCGTCCGTCACCGACGCCTTGCGCGCCGTGGAGTCGCTGCTGATGCGCGGTGGCCAGCGCACCGCGCGCCGCAACGCGTGGAGCGCCGTTCTGGAGGACCGCCGCCGGGCCAAGGACCGGCGGGAGGCCCAGCACGTGCTGGAGGCCATGGCCACCGGTGGCCCCCGGGCCACGTAGACTCTGGAACATGGCGAGGAAGGAAACATCCGAGAACCCCGGGCGTCTGAAGCAGATCGCCCTGACCTACAAGATGACCCGGCGGGTCGACTCGAAGGTCGGCCTTGTCGTCGCCGGTGTGGGAATCGTCACCTTCGGTGTCCTCCTCGCGATCGGCTTCCTGATCGGGCACCCGGTCTACCTGGGCATCCTGGGCTTCCTGCTGGCCTTCCTCGCCATGGCGATCGTCTTCGGCCGGCGGGCCGAGCGGGCCGCCTTCGGCCAGATGGAGGGACAGCCGGGTGCGGCGGCGGCCGTGCTGGAGAACATCGGCCGTGGCTGGTCGGTGACCCCGGCCGTGGCCATGAACCGCAACCAGGACGTCATCCACCGCGCCGTCGGCAAGGCGGGCATCGTGCTGGTGGCGGAGGGCAACCCCAACCGGCTCAAGGGCCTGCTGGCCGCCGAGAAGAAGAAGATGGCCCGGATCGTCTCCGATGTGCCCGTGCACGATGTGATCGTGGGCACCGGCGAGGACGAGGTGCCGCTGAAGAAGCTGCGCACCACGCTGCTGAAGCTGCCGCGCGTGCTGGCGGGCCCCCAGGTGACCACGGTCAACGACCGGCTGCGGGCGCTGGGGGACCTGATGAGCAACATGCCGCTGCCGAAGGGGCCGATGCCCAAGGGTGTGCGGATGCCGCGGGGCGGGAAGATGCGCTGACGCTCGCGCTGAGCGTTGACGTGTGAATGCGTGAACGTGTGAAGGCCCGGGACCGTGAGGTCCCGGGCCTTCGTCGTGTTCGTCGGCCCTCGGCGTGCTGTCGGGCTAGGGGCCGGCGTGCTGTCGGGCTCGGTGCGTGCCGTCAGCTGTCGGAGCCGTCAGCCGCGGATCTGGACGGCGCGGGCGAGGCGGTCGTGCATGCCGCGGCCGTCGCGGTCCCAGATCACCGCGGGGACGACCAGCACCAGCAGTACGGAGCGCAGCAGCACGCGCGGCAGCGGCAGCCGGCCGCCGTCGAGGGAGATCACGCGCAGTTTGAAGATCCGCTTCCCCGGAGTGCAGCCGACGGCGCCGACCGTGAGTACGCTGAGTACCAAAAACACACCCAGGGCCCAATTGCTCGCGGCCGGGAAGTCACCCCGCGCGAAGAGGCCGTATGCGATCAGGACGCAGAGCGCCCAGTCGACGAAGAGCGCTCCGATGCGCCGCCCCGGGGGCGCGATCGCACCCGGTCCCTGCGCCGGCAGGCCGAGCCGCTGGCCCCGGTGGCCGAAGTCGACGCCCATCTCCTCGGCGGCCGCACGAGGCCCGGAGAGCCACGATCCGATTGCTTGCCTGTTGTCCACCCGTCCACGGTACCTGGCGTGGTACGGCGTGCGGTCCCCCGTACCGGGCCTCTGCCGCGTCCGGGCGGCACCCGGGCCCGCACGCGGGCCGGGCCCCGCGCCCCACCCGCGCCGTCCGGACGCCGCGCCCGTCGAGCACGGCTGGTGTCCGGGTCCGGTCAGGGCCTACCGCCTGCTGGTTAACCTCGGCGAAACAGATGGGTCACCCCCGGGAAATCCCGCAAACCTAAGGTCGGCGCAGTGTGCCACCCCACTTGGCCGGCGCCACCGACGCGACCCCGCCCCCGCGCGGCGGGCTAGGAGGAGTTGGATGTTCCAGAACGCCGACGACGCGAAGAAATTCATCGCGGACGAGGACGTCAAGTTCGTCGATGTCCGGTTCTGCGACCTGCCCGGGGTGATGCAGCACTTCACCGTCCCGGCGGAGGCGTTCGACCCGGCCGAGGAGCTCGCCTTCGACGGTTCGTCGATCCGTGGCTTCCAGGCCATCCACGAGTCGGACATGGCGCTGCGCGCGGACCTGTCGACGGCGCGGGTGGACCCGTTCCGCCGGGACAAGACGCTCAACATCAACTTCTTCATCCACGACCCGATCACCGGCGAGCAGTACAGCCGTGACCCGCGGAACATCGCGAAGAAGGCCGAGGCGTACCTCGCGTCGACCGGCATCGCCGACACCGCGTACTTCGGGCCGGAGGCGGAGTTCTACGTCTTCGACAGCGTCCGCTTCGAGACCAGCGCGAACCAGTCCTTCTACCACATCGACTCCGAGGCGGGTGCCTGGAACACGGGTGCGCTGGAGGACAACCGGGGTTACAAGGTCCGCTACAAGGGCGGCTACTTCCCGGCTCCGCCGGTCGACCACTTCGCCGACCTGCGCGCGGAGATCTCGCTGGAGCTGAACAAGGCGGGCCTCAAGGTCGAGCGCCAGCACCACGAGGTGGGCACCGCCGGCCAGGCGGAGATCAACTACAAGTTCAACACGCTGCTGGCCGCGGCCGACGACCTGATGCTCTTCAAGTACATCGTGAAGAACGTCGCCTGGCGCAACGGCAAGACGGCCACGTTCATGCCGAAGCCGATCTTCGGCGACAACGGCTCGGGCATGCACGTCCACCAGTCGCTGTGGTCGAACGGCGACCCGCTGTTCTACGACGAGACGGGCTACGCGGGCCTCTCGGACACCGCCCGCTACTACATCGGCGGCATCCTCAAGCACGCCCCGTCGCTGCTGGCCTTCACCAACCCGACGGTGAACTCGTACCACCGCCTGGTCCCGGGCTTCGAGGCGCCGGTGAACCTGGTCTACTCGCAGCGGAACCGCTCGGCGGCGATGCGCATCCCGATCACGGGCTCGAACCCGAAGGCCAAGCGCGTGGAGTTCCGCGCGCCGGACCCGTCCTCGAACCCGTACCTCGCCTTCTCGGCGCTGCTCCTCGCGGGCCTCGACGGCATCAAGAACAAGATCGAGCCGGCCGAGCCGATCGACAAGGACCTCTACGAGCTCGCCCCCGAGGAGCACGCGGGCGTCGCCCAGGTCCCCACGTCCCTCCCGGCCGTGCTGGACGCGCTCGAGGAGGACAACGAGTACCTCCAGGCCGGCGGTGTCTTCACCGCGGACCTGATCGAGACGTGGATCGACTACAAGCGCACGAACGAAATCGCCCCGATCCAGCTCCGCCCGCACCCGCACGAGTTCGAGCTGTACTTCGACATCTAAGAAGCGGAGCCGGGCGATCTGGGCGGGAGCCCAGGAAACGGGCTGTGACCTGCGAAAACTTCTCAGCAGTTCTCGCTGTCACCGCTTGCTTTCCGCCTCCTTGTGCACTGCCTGACCTGTTCGCTGTGCGAGACGTCAACAGCATGGCCGAGGGCCGCTATTCCATGACTGGAGTAGCGGCCCTCGTTCGCGTGCGCTCCCCTCCCTCAACGGCTGTTGCACCCTGGTACCTGAACCCCCACTTCGCGGGACAACCCAGTCCGGACAGCACATAAGTTTTCGGGCGGCGAGTTCGTACCCGCCTCAGGCAACGTGAAAGACGCAACTCGCAGCACTCGCGCGGACGACCAGAAGCACAAGCTTCGGCGTCGTTACACCCTCGCACCTGCTCACCCGCACGCCGGCACCCGGCCTGAGTGACGAGGTGAAACCTGTCAGGTCCAGTTGCAGGCCCGCGCCGTGATCGTTGTGGACGATTACTTGGTTGCCGGCCGCTCGGCCAACGGGTTCGGCACCGCATGTCGGTCACGGCGCGATCGTCGCCCCAAGCTGGCCATGCTGGCCGTGGCCCCACTCTTCCCTCGGGCAGCATCGCTACAAGCCACACGCCCGCCCCGACGGCCCTGTCGCCCCGACCAGGACAGCGCCCGATGTCAGAGGCTTCTGATACCCCTAGAAGAGATGGATCGCTTGTTCGATTCAAGGGGGAAGTAACGCATGTACGGCCTAAGCTGCACCCTCGTCTACCACGAGTTCTCGCAAGCCCTATTCCCCAGTGATCCTTGCAGCACTATCCTCGCGATCACTCGACGGAGAGGGGCTCGGGTGGCAGCGGAGGCGACAAGCTGGCAGAAGGAGCAGGTCAGTCGCGCTTACGTTCACGCCCTTGCCACACAGGGCGGTTACACGATCTGCGACTGGAACGTGGACAAGGACGGAGTCGACGTCACTCTCCGGTCAGGCGGATTGATGGTCGACATTCAACTGAAGTGCACTCAGAAGCCGCGCTGCGTCCGAGGCGGGTTCAGCTTCGATCTAGACGTCGAGACGTACAACAAGTTGCGGGCACCCGACCGCTCAGCACCCGGCCACCTCGCATTATTGATAGTCCCGCCGGACATCGATAGGTGGGTGACCTACCAGCCCGACTCGATCATCCTGGCTTGCCATGGCTACTGGGCATCGCTTCAAGGTCTGGAAGCAGCGACCAGCAGCGTCACGACAGCTGTCCACCTCCCCGAGCACCAGTTACTCACCGTGAACGCCATGAGCATCATGTTCGACGCGGCGCGTCGTATGACCGGCGCTGGCAGCTGGGGGGTGAACTGACATGGCGCAAGTGAAGCCAGACTTCGGCCCCGGAGAAATCCGGAGTTACCTCAAAGTGTCCGGTTGGTCACCCGTCTCAGGGAGCGAGCTAGCTGAGCTCTGGCGCTTCCGAGACTCCGAGGACAAGGTCGTCCTAGTCCCGATGAAGCCGGGAGCGCCCGACTTCGCGAAGCGCGCCAACATTCTGCTGAGTGACCTCTCCCAGCTCGAGTCGCGTGATCTGCGCGCCGTGCACGATGCTATCGCCACCGTCTACCACGACGTCACCGACCTCAGAGCTTCCCACCCTTCCCTCAGCGATGGCTCCATCCCGCTGGAAGCAGGGTACGAGCTGTTCATGTCCGCCAAGCGGCTCCGTGTGGCTTCCGCAGCGGCCTCGATTCGACGTCAGGGACACTTCCGCAACTTTCCACTGCGTGCCAAGGATCAAGCCCGCGAGGTCCGGCTAGGGCAGACGCGCCGCGGTTCCTACATCGTGCCGATCATCAGCCAAGCCAGGTCACCAGAGGATGTCTACGTACCTCAACAGGAACACATTGACATCGAGGTCGAGGAGACCCTCTTCGACAGGCGCGTGACAGCAACCATGTCCCGGGCTCTTGGGGTATTGGAGCAGATGGCGAGCTCGGAACGCCGTCCCACAGGTAGCGAGATCGCAGACTCGGTCGGTGAAGGAGTCTCGTACGAACTGTGCCGAGCCCTTAGCAAGGTCGTCAACGCCGATTCGGTCGCCGCACTGGACATCACATTCAACTGGTCCCGGGTAGCCTCGCCTCCCCCAGGATCATCCAACCGCGTAGAGTTCAACCGCGATGCCATCGAAATTGTCGACGAAGTCTCGAGCAGGCTGAAATCTCAGCTCTACACGCATGAGCATGTGCTCTACGGAGTCATCACCGACCTGAGTCGGCGCCCCGATGACGCTACTGGCCGCGTGGGCATTGAGACGTTGATCAAGCGCCGCCGTAGGACCGTATGGTTCGATCTCGCAGACGAGCCTTACCACCTAGCAGTCCGCTGTCACGACACCGGTACTCCCGTGAGAGCGCAAGGTGTGCTTGCCAGCCCACCGGGCGGCATCGCCACCATGGAGATCAGCCACTTTGGGCCGGACCGCTCCTTGGGGTCAGACGCATAAGCGTGGAGTCTGTTCCCGTTGACCGGACCCACCACGTGCACCTGGAGTGAACTGAGACCGGTAGAGCGGCAAGTCTCGATGTTCTGGGTGCATTCCCGCATGACTTCGACATCTAAAGACGCCACCGGGCGAGCGGATTCGCTCGCCCGGGTGGTGTGGGCCGTCGGCCGTGGTCCCTGGCAGGGGCGCGGTCGGCGGCCGTTGTCGTGAGGGGCGACCCCCAACCGTCAGGGGGCGTATTTGTAGCCCACGCGGCGAATCGTGACGATCGTGTCGCGGCGGGTCGGGCCCAGCTTGCGGCGGAGGCGGGCCACGTGGACGTCGACCGTGCGGCCGTCGCCCACGTGGCCGTAGCCCCAGACCGTGGTGACCAGGTGGTCGCGGGTGTGGACGCGGTGGGGGTGGGCCACGAGGTGGGCGAGCAGCTCGAACTCGAGGTAGGTGAGGTCCAGTCGGCGGTCGTCGACCGTGGCGACGCGCTCGATCGGGTCGATGCGGATCGGGCCCGGGGCCTCCGCCGGGCGCGACGGCACCTGTCGTACGGCCGTCTCCGGCGCGGCCGGGGCGAGGGCGAGTCCCGCCGGGGCCTCGTCCGCCGGGACGAGCACCAGATAGCCCACCATCGGCGGCTGCCCCGGCAGCGTCGGCACGGCGTGCTGCGGCGCCGGGAGCCACGTCGCGCCCGGCGGGAGGAAGTCCGCCACGCGCACCACCTCGTCCGGGGCCACGGCCCGCAGCCGGTGGCGGGCGGGGGACGGGGACGGCGCGCCGGGTCGTACAGGGGCCGCGGCCTTGCGGACCGCGGCGGCCGTCGACACCGGCGAGGCGGCAGCGGACGCGGACGCGGAGGGGGACAGGGAGCGGGGGTTCGTCATGGGAGCTCAGCTCATTTCGCGCGAAGTCGTCGAGCAACTACGAGCGCGGGCCGTTGGCCGGCATCGGGCCGGCGGGGGCGCCGACGGTGCGATGGGAACCGGCGTCAGCGGGAGGAGGGGGCCTGCGCGAAGGTCGCGCGGCAACACACTCGGTCGAAGTCGTCATGCTGCCGGGAAGGCCAGAACGGCTCGAGGTCGTGACGGAGACGACCCGAGGCGGAGTTCTGGAAGCTGGCCATGCCCCCTATTCAACCAGAACACGTGACCACCGTGTGGCTCCCTGTGGGCAGTTGGCGCGCGACGGGCGCGGAACGGCCGGAACGGCCGAAAGGCGGTGCCGGTGTGCGCGCGAGCTCGCGCGCACACCAGCACCGCCCCGGTCGCGCCTCACGGCGCGGGCGGTCAGTCCTGGCCGGCCTTCTCCAGCGCCGTGCAGCACGTGTCCACGATCAGCCGGGTGACGACGTACGGGTCGACGTTCGCGTTCGGGCGGCGGTCCTCGATGTAGCCCTTCTTCTCCGCCTCGACCTGCCACGGGATGCGCACGGACGCGCCGCGGTCGGAGACGCCGTAGCTGTACTCGTTCCACGGGGCGGTCTCGTGCAGACCGGTCAGCCGCGACTCGATGCCCGTGCCGTAGTTGCTGACGTGCAGCATCGGCTTGTCGCCGTCGCCGAGCGCCTCGCACGCGGTGATGATCGCGTCGTAGCCCTCGCGCATCGCCCGGGTGGAGAAGTTGGTGTGCGCGCCGGCGCCGTTCCAGTCGCCCTTGGCGGGCTTGGGGTCGAGCGTCGCCGAGACGCCGAAGTCCTCGGCGGTGCGGTAGAGCAACCAGCGCGCCACCCACAGGTGGTCGGAGACCTCCAGCGGCGACAGCGGGCCGACCTGGAACTCCCACTGGCCCGGCATGACCTCGGCGTTGATGCCGGAGAGGCCGAGGCCGGCGGCGAGGCAGTTGTCGAGGTGCTTCTCGACGATCTCGCGGCCGAAGATCTCGTCCGCGCCGACACCGCAGTAGTAGCCGCCCTGCGGGGCGGGGTAGCCGCCGTCGGGGAAGCCGAGCGGGCGGCTGCCCTTGAAGAAGGTGTACTCCTGCTCGATGCCGAAGATCGGCTCCTGGCCGGCGAAGCGCTCCGCCACCTCGCGCAGCGGGGCACGGGTGTTGGAGGCGTGCGGGGTCATGTCGGTGTCGAAGACCTCGCAGAGGACGAGGACGTCGTCGCCGCCGCGGATCGGGTCGGGGCAGGTGAAGACCGGCTTGAGGACGCGGTCGGAGGCGTGGCCCTCGGCCTGGTTGGTGCTGGACCCGTCGAAGCCCCACAGCGGCGGCTCGACGCCGTCGGCCAGGATCTTCGTCTTGGAGCGGAGCTTGGCGGTCGGCTGGGTACCGTCGATCCAGATGTACTCGGCCTTGTAGGTCACGGCGGGGTCCTTCGTTCGATGCGGCTTGCTCTCTCGGCCTCGAGCCGGCCGGACGGGCGGCCGCGGTGGCACTCCCCCACCGTGTCAACCTGCGATTTCTCGTCCGTTGCTCGAATGTAAACCGCGTGTTACCCGTGGTTCAGCGGGGGCGACGGTACGCAGTGGTGGCGGGGCAAGGCGGGGCAAGGCGGGGCAGGCGAGGCCGGGTAGGCCGACGAGGCGGGGTCGGGCGGGGGGTCAAGCGGCTGGCGATCCGAATATCCGGACATCTACCCATAAAGCGGCTTCGGAGGCACACTGAGGGTGCGGCCCCTGAGCCGTAGAGCGGTCCGATATCCATCGGCTTGCAGCGTATGTAAGGGAGGGTCGTCATGGCCGACGTCTCACACCGCACAGGTGATATCGCCAGCCATCCCGACGTGTCGGAGATGCGGGATCGGTTCACCCGCATGGTCAACGGCAAGGACGTGGTGCTCGTCGACGGGCCGGTGCTGCTCGCGGGCCTGTACTGCGCCGTCTCGCCCTGGGTCGTCCACTTCTCGGGCGCCCGCCCGGACCTCGCGATGAACAACCTCGTGCTCGGCATAGCCATCGCTCTGCTCGGCCTGGGGCTCACCATGGCGCCGGATCGAATGTACGGGCTGTGTCACGCACTGAGCGCGATCGGTGTCTGGATGATCGTGTCCCCCTGGGTCGCCACCCGGCACCCGGACGCGGGCATGATCTGGAACAACATCGTCATCGGTGCCATCACTGTCGCGCTCGGACTGGTGGCGGCCGGCATGGCCGCGCAGGGCCGCCGTGCCATCACCGGCGGCGGCCGTCGGGCCGGCCGGACCGGCCGCCCCACCGTCTGAGCGAACCGAGCCATCGCGGAGAAGGCGTGTGGAAGGAGGTCACGACATCAGTGATTCGATGAATCCGCCGTGCGGGACAGCGCACGACGAAGGCCCCCTGCCGCCCTCCGTGAGAGCGGCAGGGGTGCGTCATGGCCGCGGCGCGGCGGTCCGCCGCACGTAACGGCCTCGACCGTTACGACGCCGTACGCGCGTCTCCGTCGCGGTTTCCGTTCCGGCCTCGGCCGCGCAGCCGTGCGACGAGCCCGACCGCCAGGTCCACGGCCAGGAACAGCAGCAGGCTGATGCCCAGCAGCGGAACCCAGACGCCGACGACCACGACGGCGGCGATCAGCGGCAGGAGCAGGTGGAGCGGCACCCGCCGCCAGGCGCCGCGGGGCATGGGACGGCCCACGGAGAGGGCGCGGTCCTTGGTGGGCCGGCGCAGCCACCACATGCGGTAGCCCCACAGGGTCAGCAGGACGAGCCCGAGGCCGAGGGCGAACAGGACGATCTGGTTGACCAGGCCGAAGGTGGTGCCCATGTGGAGGTCGATGCCGTAGCGGGTGAGCTTGGCGAGCAGCGGGTAGTCGGCGAAGCGCAGTTCGTCCACGACCGCGCCGGTGGCCGGGTGCACGGCCATCGAGTCGAGGTGGACGGGCCATTGCTTGTCCGTCTGCTTGACGACGTACGCCGTGCCGTCGCGCGGCGCGACGATCTCCACGGGGCCCGTCAGCTTCTGCTCGTGGGCGATCTCAAACACGCGGTCGACACCGATGTCGGTGGGCGCGGCCTGTGCGGTGCGGCCCGACGCGGCGTCGGCATGGCCCCCGCCGCCCGTCTCGTGACAGGACTGGCCGCTGCCGGTCCCGGCGGGGGCACCGGCCGGGGTCCCGGCGGCGGCACCGTGGCCGTCGTGGTTTCCGTCGCCCTTCTGGCCCCCGTGGCCCTCGTGGCCGTCGTGGCCCTCGTGGCCCGAGTGATCGCCGCTGTCGGCGCCCGGCGTCTTCACCGCGGTGGACAGCGTCGGCGTGGCGCCGCCGCTCGCCGTACGGAACTCCTTGATGTTCTCGCCGGCGTACGTGGACCAGGTCAGGCCGGTGACGGCCAGGACCAGCAGGCCGGCGACCGACCAGAGGCCGACGACGCCGTGCCAGGACAGCGTCCGGCGGCGCCCGGTGGCACCGCGCTCGGGCAGCAGCAGGGCGCGGGCCCGGCCGCCGCGGCCGGAGCGCCGGCGCCCGATCCACAGCAGCAGCCCGCCGAGGGCGACCACCCACAGCCAGCTGGCGGCCAGCTCGCTGTAGAGGCGGCCGGTCTCCCCCAGGTTGAGGTTCTTGTGCAGCTCGGAGACCCAGGCCCGGAAGGGCAGCGCCCCGGAGCTGCCGTAGCTGGGCAGGGCGCCCTTGACCTCGGCGGTGTACGGGTCGACGAAGACGGCCAGCGAGCGGTCCGCGGGCACGCTCGGGTCCTTCAGCAGCACCTGGGTGGTCACCCCGGGCTCCGCGGAGGGCCGTACGGCGGTGAGCCTGCCGTCCGGGTGGGCGTCGAGGGCCGCCCGCACCTGGCGGGAGAGCGGCACGGTGGTCTCGCCGACCGGCACCTGGAGCTGGTCGGCGTAGACGTACTTCTCGATCTGGAACGAGGCGGCGTAGAGCATGCCGGTCGCGGCGGCGACGAGCAGGAACGGGCCGATCAGCAGGCCCGCGTAGAAGTGCATGCGCAGCACGAGCGGGCGCAGCCGCGACCAGGTGGAGGGGCGGCTCGCCGCCTTCTCGCCGGCCTCGGGGGCCGCCGGGGTGCCGGACGCGGCGGCGGCAGTACGGGCCTCGGTGGCCGGGGTGCCCGCACCGGCGGGCGAGGTGCCCGCGTCGGCGGGCGGAGAGGTCGGGGCGGTGACGGTGCCGCCCGACGTGGACGGGGTGTCGTCCGCCGTGGCGGACCGGGTGGAGCCGCCCTCGGCAGGGCTGTTCACGGACATGGTTCCTCGTGATGGGTAGGGCCGACCTACGCCGGAACCACTCCTTCGAACAGGCGTCCCGGCGAGCCGGTGGGAACAGTGACGGAGCACTCCCACCGGACGGGCGGCCCGCGCCGGGAAACGGTGTGGGTGAGGAGGGTGTCGTACGGCTCGGACTCGCTGTCGGTGTCCCGCCGCGGCCGCGGCCGTACGGGGCGTGGCTCGGCGCGGAACCGGAAGACCGCCCGCAGCAGGCGCAGGGGAGTGAAGGCGAGGGTGCCCAGGCAGCGCAGCAGCCGGAAGAAGGCGGTCTCGCCGCGCCAGAGCCACAGGGCGCAGAAGAGGGCCGCGAGCAGGTGCGCGGCGATCATGGCGGCGGAGCCGTGGCCGCCATGGGCCGAGTGGGCGGTGTGCGCGGCGTGGGCGGTGTGGGCCGCGGCGGCCTGGGTCAGGGCGTCGGCGTGCTCGAAGGCCGCGGTGTGCCCCAGGGCGGCGGCGTGGTCGAGAACCCCCGCGGGGTCCATGGCGCCGGCGTGATCCAGGGCTCCGGAGTGGTCCATGGCTCCGGTGTGGTCCATGGGCCCCGCGTGGCCGGTGGTCGCCGCGTGGTCCATCGCTGCCCCGTGGTGTGGAGCCCCGCCTCCGGCCGGCGGCCGGGAACAGACGTCGGTGGGCGCCGCCCCCGCCGCCCCCGCCGGGGGTGCGGCGCAC
>NZ_JBPQTV010000116.1:0-18358 GCF_051386515.1 Streptomyces sp. URMC 123
CGCCTGCCCCGGCCGCCGCCGCGCCGTCCGTTCCCACGGCCGTGGCCGCGCCCACCGGCCCCTCCGCTCCCGTGGCCACGGCCCGGGCCGCGGGCGCGCAGGACCCCGCGCCCGCCGAGGAGACCGGGCCGATGTTCTTCGACGAGGACCCCCTCGACCCCCTCGACACCACGGGGGCCTCCCTCCCCGCGCTGCGCCCGCGCGGGGAGATGGACGTCCACGGCGCGGAGCCGGCCGGCCCGGGGAGCGCCGCCCCCCGCCCCGGGGGGGGGGGGGGGGGGCGCGCCCGGGCGGGGCGACGCCCCGGCCGCCGCCTGGCAGGCCGACTCCGCCCGCCAGCACGGCCTCGGCGGCGACCGGGACCGCCGCATCTCCTGGGGCGCCGCGCCCGGCGGCGACGGCGCGCAGGACCGGGGCGCCGACGCCGCCGAGGGGCCCGGGCTCCCGGGGCCCCGCGCGGCCGGGGCGCCCGAGCCCCGCGCCACCGGTGCGGCCGTCCCGGAGGGTGCCGTCCCGGGCGGCGGCGGGCCGCTGCCGGCCGAGCGCGCCACCGGCGGCGCGGCCGCCCGGCGCGAACGCACCGTCACCATCCGGGCCTTCGGCCCCTCGGCGGGGTCCGCCGCCGGTCCGAACGCCGCCGCCCAGGCCCCGTCGGCGCAGGACCGCGCCGCCGCACAGGCCGCCGCCCACGCTTCCGCACCGGCACCGGCCCCGTCGGCCCAGGGCCAGCCGGCCGCCGCCCAGGCCCCCGCCGCGGCGCAGGAGCGCGTACCGGCCCCGGGGCAGCCGGCGGCACCGGACCGCTCGCCGGTCGCCGCCCCCGGCTCCCCGGGCGGCGGCCAGGCGTCCTGGCCTCAGCAAGCGCCTCAGCAGGCGCCGCAGCAGACTGCTCAGCAGACCCCGCAGCACGCCGCGCAGCCCGTGCCCCAGCAGACGCGGCCCGCTGGGCAGCCCGCCCCGGCCGCGGGGGAGGGCCCGCTGCCGGCCGAGGGCCTGACGCCCTGGCGGCCGCCCGTCGACGACCCGTTCCTCCGCGCGGCCCGGGACCGGGCCGCCGCCCGCCCCGCCGCCCTCGGCCGCCGCCTGCTGGCGCGGCTGATCGACGGCCTGGTGCCGGTGGGGTCCGCCGCGGCCGCCGCCGTTCCGCTCGGGCAGAAGGCCGTGGAGCACGTCGACGCCAAGATCGAGGAGGCGAAGCTCAGCGGCGAGACGGTCACCGTCTGGCTGCTGGACGGGACGACCACCACCTACCTCGGCATCGTCCTGGGCGTGCTGCTGGTCGTCGGGCTGGTCTACGAGGTGCTGCCCACCGCGACCTGGGGCCGCACGCTCGGCAAGCGGCTGTGCGGGATCAGGGTGCTGGACATCGAGTCCCACGACACGCCCTCGTTCGGGGCCGCGCTGCGCCGCTGGCTCGTCAACAGCGTGCTGGGCCTGCTGGCGGTGGGCCTGGTCAATGTGGCCTGGTGCCTGTTCGACCGGCCCTGGCGGCAGTGCTGGCACGACAAGGCGGCCCGCACGTTCGTCGCCGGCAAGGGCTGACCCGGCCCCACCCGGGCCGGCCCGGGCCGGCCTCCCGGGCCCTCCGCCGGGTCCCCCGAACGGCTCATGCCGGGCTGCGCCCGGACCCGGGCGGGGTTCGACTGGGGGGCATGAGCAGCGATCAGCCGAGGCCCGGCCCCGACGAGCCGCCCGAGAGCGACCCGTTCGCGAAGCGGCCCCCGTCCGAGCCACCGCCTCAGCAGCCGCCCCCGCCCCCCGGAGGCGGCGGCCCGTACGGCGGCGGACCGCCCCCGCCCCCGTCGCCCCCGCCCTCGTCGCCGTACGGGACCCCGCCCGGTGGCGATCCGTACGGCGGCTCGGGCACCGGTGACCCGTACGGGGGCAGTGGCAGCCCGGGAGGCGGCGGCCCGTACGGGGGCCCTCCCGGCGGCGGCCCGTACGGCGGTCCCCCCGGCGGCGGTTACGGCGCCCCCTACGGAGCCGATCCGCTCGCGGGCATGCCGCCGCTGGCCAACCGCGGCCGCCGGCTGGTCGCCCGCATCATCGACAGCCTGATCATCGGCATTCCGGTGGGTGCCGTCATGACCCTGCTGGTCGGCGGCTACGACCCCACGGACGCGGACGACACCGGCAAGTCGGCCACCGTCCAGATCGTCATCCTCCTCGCCTACTTCGTCTACGAGGCCCTGATGCTCACCAACTCGGGCCAGACGCTGGGCAAGAAGTGGATGAAGATCCGCGTGGCGATGCTGGAGAACGGCGCGATCCCCTCGGGCCAGGCCGGCTGGCTGCGCGCGGCCACGTACTCGCTGCCCGAGGTCATTCCCTGCTGCGGCTTCATCTTCTGGCTGGTGAACGTCCTGAACTGCACCTGGGACAAGCCGTACCAGCAGTGTCTGCACGACAAGGTGGCGAAGACCGTGGTGGTCGCGGCGGACTGAGGCCCCCGTTCCGCCCGCTCTCGGCTTTCGGCCCGGCGGCTGATTTACTCCTCGTATGAGCGTGCACCAACCGCAGGGGCAGCGGCCCGGGGCCGGCAGCCCGTACCCCCCGTACGGCGACTCCGCGCCCCTGCCGGGCATGGCCCCGCTGGCCACCACCGGCCAGCGCTTCGTGGCCCGGCTGATCGACACGATGGTGCTGGGTCTGCTGTGGGTGCTGATGCTCGCGGCGACCGGCGCGCTCACCTACGCCACCGAGAACGACGGGCGGCAGGACCCGCTGCGGGTCCTGCTCTCGGCCACCCTCACCTTCGCCCTGTACTTCTGTTACGAGGGCGCGCTGCTGGACCGCAGCGGCCAGACCCTCGGCAAGCGGGCGGTGGGCATCCGGGTGGCGGTGCTGCGCGACGGGAACATCCCGCGCGGCCGCGGCTGGGCGCGCGCCGCCGTGTACGTGCTGCCGGGGATGCTCGCCCCGCTGGTGGTGGGCTGGGTGTTCTGGCTGGTGAACTCGCTGTGGTTCCTGTGGGACAAGCCCTACCGGCTCGCCCTGCACGACAAGATGGCCAAGACCGTGGTGGTCTCGGCCCGCTAGTCGGTCCCCAGGCCCGCCGGGTCGGTCCCGAGGCCCCTGACGATCCTCCTCCGGGTCCGCCCGGACCCGGAGGAGGGCTCGGCCGAAGGCCGGTGCCGATGGGTCAGCGCCGCAGGGAGTGCTCCCTGCGGGTGCCGCCTATCGCGGCGCCGGGGCGCGGCCGCGGGCTCGGCACCCGGAAGTGCGGGGTGCGCGAGGAGGCGGCCGCCGTCGTGGCGGAGGGCCGGCGGACCCGCTGGGATGGTCGCACGGACAGGGTCATGGCGATGAGCAGCCCGAGGGCGAGGCCCGCGAACGCGATGACCGTCACCCAGATCCCCGGGCGGGCCTGTGAGAGCAGCAGCATGGCCAGGGTCGACAGAACGACGGTGGCCGAACCATAGGCGAGCTGTGCGGCAGTCGGACGCGGCATGGCGGAATCCGTCCTCAGGGCTTCTTTGGGGGGTGTGGAGCCTGAGCCATGGGGGGACGGGGGAGCCGCCCCCCGAGCAACGCATGAGTTCGCGCCGTCATATGACTCTACGGTCCTGTCTGCCCGAGCGGAACTGCCGGTAAGCGTGACCTAACACACTGTGCCGGAGCATGGGGGGCGCACCGATTCACCGTTTCGTCGTCGGTGGGGGTTGAACGCGCCTGTTCCGGACCGGTCCTGATGTCCGATAACCGGAATGAGTCGACCGAGTAACGTACTTGTCTGTCGTGTGCCAGTCAAGACCTGTCTTTTCTTCCCCGCCTCCGGTCCAATGCCCCTCGGCGCACATGCCAGTCAACGCACTGTTGGGGGAAAGGACACCGACCACGTGAGCAACCGACGGAGGAGTCTCAGATCTGCCGCCCTGGTCACGGCCGTTGCCGCGATCGGGGCGAGCGGTCTGACCGTAACCGCGGCCCGGGCCGACGAGGCGCGGGGCGCCGCGTCCGCGGTGGAGCGCCACGACCCGGCGCCCGCCAGGGAGCATGTGAAGCACGATCTCGACGGGCCGTTCAGCAAGCGGCAGGAGGAACAGCGCAAGGACGCGCTCCAGCAGGTGCTCGCGGGGGACGCCACGGCCGAACGCCGCGGCCCCTCCACGGTGGTCGAGCTCGACCGCGGCAAGTACGTCGAGCTGGCCCGGGAGAAGACCGACAAGATCTTCACCATTCTCGTGGAGTTCGGCGACCAGGTCGACTCCACCACGATGCACGACCCCGACGGCCCCACCGGCCCCAAGCCCCCGGCGCCCAAGTACGGCGGCGAGCCCGGTCCGCTGCACAACCGAATAACCGAGCCCGACCGCTCCCAGGACAACAGCACGGCCTGGCAGAAGGACTACAACCGCAAGCACTTCGAGGACCTGTACTTCTCGAAGGAGGACGGCAAGGAGTCCCTCAAGAAGTACTACGAGAAGCAGTCCTCCGGCCGCTACTCGGTCGACGGCGAGGTCTCCGACTGGGTGAAGGTCGACTGGAACGAGGCCCGGTACGGTTCCAACTACTGCGGCGACACCAACTGCCACAACGTCTGGGACCTGGTGCGCGACGGCGTCAACCGGTGGGTCGCGGACCAGCGGGCCGCCGGCCGGACGCCCGAGCAGATCAAGGCGCAGCTGGCCGCGTACGACCAGTGGGACCGCTACGACTTCGACGGCGACGGCAACTTCAACGAGGCCGACGGCTACATCGACCACTTCCAGATCGTGCACGCCGGCGAGGACGAGTCCGCCGGCGGCGGTGACCAGGGCACCAACGCGCTCTGGGCGCACCGCTGGTACGCGTTCGGCACCGACGCCGGCAAGACCGGCCCGGCGCAGAACAAGTCCGGCGGCACCGAGATCGGCGACACCGGCATCTGGGTCGGCGACTACACCATGCAGCCGGAGAACGGCGGGCTCGGCGTCTTCGCCCACGAGTACGGCCACGACCTGGGGCTGCCGGACCTCTACGACACCACCGGCAAGGGCGAGTCGTCGGTCGGCTTCTGGTCGCTGATGTCCACCGGCTCCTGGCTGGGCACCGGCAAGGGCTCCATCGGCGACCTGCCGGGCGACATGAGCGCCTGGGACAAGCTCCAGCTCGGCTGGCTGAGCTACGACAAGGCCAAGGCCGCGACCGCGTCCACGCACACGCTGGGCGTCGCCGAGTACAACACCAAGGACAAGCAGGCGCTGGTCGTCGAGCTGCCCGCCAAGTCCGAGACCACCACGGTCGTCGCGCCCGCCGAGGGCGCCAGGCAGTGGTGGAGCGGCATGGGCAACAACCTCAAGAACACCCTCGCCCGCCCGGTCGACCTCACCGGCAGGGCGAGCGCCTCCCTCCGGTTCAAGGGCTGGTGGGACATCGAGGAGAACTACGACTACCTCTACACCGAGGTCTCCACCGACGGCGGCGCCAACTGGACCCCGGTCGACGGCACCGCGGACGGCAAGCCGATCACCCGGGACGGCGGCGACAAGCCCGCGCTCACCGGCGTCTCCGGCGGCCACAAGGACATGGTCTTCCCGCTGGACGCGTACGCCGGCAAGAAGATCGACCTCCGCTTCCGCTACCAGACCGACGGCGGCGCGGCCCAGAAGGGCTTCACCGCGGACGCGATCAGCGTGCTGGCCGACGGCGCGGCGCTGTTCACCGACGGCGCCGAGAAGGACGACGCAGGCTGGACCGGCAAGGGCTTCTCGCGCATCGCCGGGTCCTTCACCAAGGAGTACCCGCAGTACTACATCGCCGAGAACCGCCAGTACGTCTCCTACGACCGGACGCTGAAGACCGGCCCGTACAACTTCGGCTTCGCCAACACCCGGCCGAGCTGGGTCGAGCACTACCCGTACCAGAGGGGCCTCGTCGTCTGGCTGTGGGACACCTCGCAGCAGGACAACAACGTCGGCGTCCACCCCGGTGAGGGCCTGATCCTGCCCGTGGACGCGCACGCCGCGCCGGAGAAGTTCGCCGACGGCACCCTGATGCGCAACCGCGTCCAGGCGTACGACTCGCCGTTCAGCTGGTACCCCACCCAGGGCATCACCCTGCACAAGAACGGCAAGCCGTCGAAGATCCGGATGAAGCCGGGCAAGTCGTTCTTCGACGACCGGACCGGCAAGTACTGGTACGAGTCCAACCCGACGGCCGGCGTGAAGGTTCCTGACACCAACACCCGGATCGCCATCCTCCAGCAGGCGCCGAACGGCTCCACGATGACCGTCCAGGTCGGCCCCTCCACCAAGTAACCGGCATTTCAGCAGGTCAGAACGGTTGCGGCCGTCGCCCTCTGGCGGGCGGCGGCCGCATCCACGACCATGGGCGCAGGCAGGCTCTTATTGACACCGTGGTTGTGACACCTGTGGTCGACGGGGGAGATGCGCGGATGGCCGGCGGAGGATTCACCAAGCTCCCGGGCGGGAGCGTCGTCGTGGCGCTGTCCGTGCCCCGGCCCGACGGCGCGGCCGGCCCGGGCCCCGCCCCCCGGGTCCCGGACGCCTCCCGGGTACGGGTGCTGGTGCACGCCGCGAACCGGCAGCGGGCGCTCACCCGGCTGCGCAATCTCGGGCTGCGCGCGGTCTATCTGCGCGGCAACACCGAGCCGCCCACCCCGGACGAGATCACCGCCGTCCTCCACCACCCCGACGGCCTGGTCTGGCGCGCCGTGCGCGCCGACGACACGGAGTCCTGGCACCCCATCGGGGCGCTGCTGCGGCCCCGCCCGGCCGCCCCCGGGGGAGCGGAGCCGGCGGCGGACGCCGGTGGCACCGGGGAGACCGGGGAGACCGGGCACACCGGCACACAGGCCGTCAGCGGGCCGGCGCGCCGCTGAGCTCCACCCCCGCCGCCCGGAGCTCCTCCAGCGCCGCGCGGGTGGTCTCCTCGGCGACGCCCACCGTCAGGTGGAGCAGCACATGCGTGGCGAAGCCCTCCCGCACGGCGTCCAGGGCGGTCGCCCGCACACAGTGGTCCGTGGCGATGCCGACCACGTCGACCTCGCTCACCCCGCGGTCGCGCAGCCACGCCGCCAGCGGGGTGCCGTTCTCGTCCACGCCCTCGAAGCCGCTGTACGCGGCCGCGTAGGCGCCCTTGTCGAACACCGCGTCCACCGCGCCCGAGGCGACGGCGGGCGCGAAGTTGGGGTGGAAGCCGCTGCCCTCGGTGCCCGCCCGGCAGTGCACCGGCCAGGTGCGCACATAGTCCGGGTGGTCCGAGAAGTGCTCGCCCGGCTCGATGTGGACATCGCGGGTGGCCACCACATGGCGGTAGCCGGCCGGCGCCTGGCCGACCAGATCGGTGATCGCGGCGGCGACGTCGGCGCCCCCGGCGACCGCGAGGCTGCCGCCCTCGCAGAAGTCGTTCTGCACATCGACGACGATCAGTGCCCGGTGCATGACGGGTGTCCTTCGGCTGGTGACGGAGGGCGGGGCGGGGCGCCGCCCGGCCCGCCCTCCGGGCGGACGGCGCTCCGGTGAAGACACTCCCCGGTGTCGAGGGTAGAAGCTCGGACGCGGACCGTGGAGCACTCGGACGTGGCCCCAAAGAGCTCTCGGACGCGGACCGCGGGGAGCTGTCAGACGTAGACCGTGGGGAGCACCGGCTCGCCGCGGGAGAGCTGGGCCGCCGACATCGGCAGCGCCGCCAGCGCCGCCCGGTGCCGCTCGCGGGCCGCCTCCAGCCGCTCGCGCCCGACCACCTCGCCGCCCCGCACCAGCGGCACCAGCAGCTGCCGGGCCGCCAGGTCCTCGGGGACCGGCCCGGTGCCGACGACCTCGGCCTCCGCGACCCCGTCGGCGTCGAGCCGGCGCGCGGCCCACTTGCGCCCGCCGAGCGAGCTCTTGCCGCCGGTGGACCGCTTGGCGACCGGCTCCAGCGGGGCCGCCGGGTCGGCCGAGCGGGCCCGGGCGACCAGCTTGTAGACCATGGAGCAGGTGGGGTGGCCGCTGCCGGTCACCACCTGGGTGCCGACCCCGTACGCGTCCACGGGCGCGGCCGCCAGCGAGGCGATCGCGTACTCGTCGAGGTCGCTGGTCACCACGATTTTGGTGTCGCGCGCGCCCAGCTCGTCGAGCTGCTGGCGCACCCGGTGGGCGACGAGCAGCAGGTCGCCGGAGTCGATGCGGACGGCGCCGAGCTCCGGGCCGGCGATCTCCACGGCGGTCCGCACCGCCTCGGTGACGTCGTAGGTGTCCACCAGCAGGGTCGTGCCCCGGCCGAGGGAGTCGACCTGGGCGGTGAAGGCGTCCCGCTCGCTGTCGTGCACCAGCGTGAAGGCGTGCGCACTGGTGCCGACGGTCGGAATGTTGTACCGGAACCCGGCGGCCAGATCGGAGGTGGAGGCGAAGCCGCCGACGTAGGCGGCGCGGGCCGCGGCGACGGCGGCCAGCTCATGGGTGCGCCGGGCGCCCATCTCGATCAGCGGCCGGCCGGCGGCGGCCACCGCCATCCGGGAGGCCGCGGCGGCCACCGCCGAGTCGTGGTTGAGGATCGAGAGGATCACCGTCTCCAGCAGCACGGCCTCGGCGAAGGACGCCTCCACCCGCAGGATCGGGGAGCCGGGGAAGTACACCTCGCCCTCGGGGTAGCCCCAGATGTCGCCCCGGAAGCGGTAGTCGGCCAGCCACTGGAGGGTCGGCTCGTCCACCACCTGCCGGTCCCGCAGGAACTCCAGCACCCCGGCGTCGAAACGGAAGTTCTCGACCGCGTCCAGCACGCGCCCGGTGCCGGCCACGACGCCGTACCGGCGGCCCTCGGGCAGCCGGCGGGTGAAGACCTCGAAGACCGACCGACGGCCCTCGGTGCCGGCCTTGAGCGCCGCCCGCAGCATGGTCAGCTCGTACTGGTCGGTGAAGAGCGCGGTCGACGGCACGGCGACCGGCAGCCCCATGTCGGCAGTGTTCATACGGGGAGCGTACCCCCAATCTCGTCACATTGACGATTTCGATGCCCGATCGAGCGCCACGACCGCCACCCCGTTTGTGCGACGCCCCGTGCCGAGTGGCAGCATGGGCCACGTGAGCGTCGCACCCATGGAGATCGAGAGCACCGAATCCCGCGAGGCGTCCGAAGCGGTGCCCGCTCCGGATGTGCCCTGGGTGACGATCGTGCACAACGACCCGGTGAATCTGATGAGCTATGTGACCTACGTCTTCCAGGCGTACTTCGGCTACTCGAAGGACAAGGCACACAAACTCATGCTCGATGTGCACCACAAGGGGCGGGCGGTCGTCTCCAGCGGGACCCGCGAGGAGATGGAACGCGACGTACAGGCCATGCACGGCTACGGCCTGTGGGCGACCCTCCAGCAGGACCGCTGATGGCCGGCCACTTCGAACCGCTGCCCGGCGGCGGGGCGGCGATCGCCCTGGACGAGGTCGAGATCTCCATCCTGCGCAGCCTGGCCGTGCAGCTCGTCGAGCTGGTCGGGCCCGGCGAGGAGCCGGTCGAGGGCGACGACCCGCTGGCCGCGCTGTTCTCCGAGGGCCCCAGCGAGCCGCCCTCCGACCCGGCGCTGGCCCGGCTCTTCCCGGACGCGTACGGCGGCCCGGAGCGGGAGCCGGACGAGGAGGCCCGGCGGGCGTCGGCCGAGTTCCGCCGCTTCACCGAGAACGATCTGCGGGCCCGCAAGCGCGACGACGCCATCGCGGTGATCCGCTCGCTGGACGCGCTGGCCGCCGGTGACGGCGCGGCCGCGCTGGAGCTGACCCCCGACGAGTCGCGCCAGTGGCTGGGCACGCTCAACGATCTGCGGCTGGCGATCGGCACCCGGCTGGAGGTCACCGACGAGGAGGACGGCGGCGAGCTCTACCGGCTGCCGGACGCCGACCCCCGCAAGCCGATGGTGCTGGCCTATCTCTGGCTCGGCGAGCTCCAGCAGACGCTGGTGGAGACGCTGATGCCGTGAGCGGCCGCGGCCGGCCGGCGCGCGGGCCCCTTTGCCGCGGTTCCGCTCGGTTTCGCGGCGCTTGTCCCGCGCGCGTTACCCACGGTCGCCCAGCGGACACGGGAGCCCGTATAACGATCTGATGACCGAACCCGCCGGATCTGAACCGGCGTACGTCTTTTGCCCGCTTTTTCTTGTGGTGTGCACCACATTCCCCTGTCCGGGCGACCTCCGATCAGTGTGTCGGCCGTGATAAATCTTGCCGACCTGCCTCCGCGACGCCACCCATGTCGCGGCGGGAGCGCTGAGCCGGCAGACCGTCGGCGTGCAGGACTCCATCCGGGGGGATCGGGACCCGATCCGGACAGACCGGATCGGTTGGAGAAAGGCGCACCATTCATGACCTCTGTGCAGGTCGACAAGGACAGCGACGGCAAGGGGGCCGCGGCGGCCGCTCCCGAAGAGGGCTATCAGCGCGGGCTGGGCAACCGGCAGATCCAGATGATCGCCATTGGTGGCGCCATCGGCACCGGCCTCTTCCTGGGCGCGGGCAAGGCCATCTCCAAGGCCGGCCCGAGCCTCATCCTCGCCTACGCCATCGCCGGCATAGTGATCTTCTTCATCATGCGGGCGCTCGGCGAGCTCCTGATGTACCGCCCGGTCTCCGGCAGCTTCTCGGAGTACGCGCGGGAGTTCCTCGGCCCGTTCTTCGGCTTCGTCACGGGCTGGACGTACTGGCTCTTCTGGGTCGTCACCGGCATCACGGAAGTGACCGCGGCGGCCACCTATGTGCAGTACTGGGCCGACGTCCCGCAGTGGATCTCGGCGCTCGTCTTCACGGTCGTCCTCTTCTGCATCAACCTGATCTCGGTGAAGCTCTTCGGTGAGCTGGAGTTCTGGTTCTCGATGATCAAGGTCACCGCGATCATCGGCATGATCCTCATCGGTCTCGGCGTGATCACCCTCGGCTTCTCCGACGCCGGTGACACCGCCTCCTTCACCCTGCTCTGGTCCGACGGCGGCTTCTTCCCGAAGGGCATCGGCGGCACGCTGATGACCCTGCAGATCGTGATGTTCGCCTTCCTCGCCGTCGAGCTGGTCGGCGTCACCGCCGGCGAGGCCGCCGACCCCAAGAAGACCCTGCCCAAGGCGATCAACACCGTGCCGTGGCGGATCGCGGTCTTCTACCTGGGCGCGCTCATCATCATCCTGTCCGTCGTCAGCTGGACCGTCTTCGAGCCGGGCGTCAGCCCGTTCGTCGCCGCCTTCCAGAAGATCGGCCTGCCGGCCGGCGCCGGCATCGTCAACTTCGTGGTGCTCACCGCCGCCCTGTCGTCCTGCAACTCCGGCATGTACTCCACCGGCCGGATGCTGCGCGACCTCGCGCTCAACGGCCAGGGCCCGAAGTTCTTCACCAAGCTGACGAAGAACGGCCTGCCGCTGGTGGGCACCTCGGCCTCCGCCGCGCTGATGATGGTCGGCGTTTGGATCAACTACGAGTGGCCGTCCGAGGCGTTCAACTACGTCGTCTCCTTCGCCACCATCTCCGGCATGTGGGCCTGGATCATGATCCTGTGCTCCCAGCTCCGCTACCGGGCCAAGGCCGACCGCGGCGAGCTGCCGCAGTCGGAGTTCAAGGCCCCCGGAGCGCCGTACACCAGCTGGTTCGCGCTGCTGTTCATCGGCATGGTCATCGTGCTGATGGGCATCGACAAGGACGCCCGCGTCTCGCTCTACGCGGCGCCCATCTGGGCCGCGATCCTGGGCGTGTCCTACCTCGTCCTCAAGGCCCGCCGGCCGGAGGTGTTCCTGCCCAAGGAGTACCGGCTGGAGGACGAGGCCGAGACCCCCGGGAAGAAGCTCTGAGAACGCTCCGGGAGCGCTCTGAGGGTCTCCTGACCCCGGCCGGCTCCGGCCGCTGATCCCAGCATGCGGGACCGTTCGTATCGCCTGTCGATACGAACGGCCCCGCGGCTTATTCTGGCGCCATGCTGACCATCACCCAGGACCTCCACGACCGCATCGTGGCGCACGCCCGCGCCGACCACCCCGACGAGGCGTGCGGCGTGGTCGCCGGGCCGGCCGGCTCCGGCCGCCCCGAGCGGTTCGTCCCGATGCTCAACGCGGCCCGCTCGCCCACCTTCTACGAGTTCGACTCCACGGACCTGCTGAAGCTCTACCGCGAGATGGACGACCGCGACGAGGAGCCGGTGGTCATCTACCACTCCCACACCGCCACCGAGGCCTACCCCTCGCGCACCGACATCTCGTACGCCAACGAGCCGAACGCGCACTACGTGCTGGTCTCCACGGCGGACACCGACGGCGCCGGGCCGTTCCAGTTCCGCTCGTTCCGGATCGTGGCCGGCGAGGTCACCGAGGAGGAGGTCCGCGTCGTCCAGGCGTACTGAGCACCTGCCGGTCCGGGTGATCCATCTGGCAGACTGAGCGCGACTTCAGGGCGGCAGGCACCAGGAACCCGGCGCGAATCCGGGACGGTCCCGCCACTGTGACCGCGCACGGCCGACGGCCGCGCGCGGGAGTCAGGAACTGGACTGCCGCCTCCAGCACCGAACAAGGGACGCGGAAATCCCTTGGAGGAGGCACAGCCATGCTCCGGCGCCGCGCGCTCATCGCCGCCACCCTGCTCGCGACCCTCGTGTCCTGCGGCACCAGCCCCGACGGCGGCGGGAGCGACTCCGCCGCCGCCGAGGGCTTCCCCTACACCGTCACCAACTGCGGCGTCAGCACCACCTTCAAGGCCCCGCCCAAGCGCGCCGTCACCATGAACCAGCACGTCACCGAGGTGATGCTGGAGCTCGGACTGGAGAAGTCCCTGGCCGGCACCGCCTATCTCGACGACAAGGTGCTGCCCGCGTACGAGAGCGCCTACCGCTCCGTGCCGGTCCTCTCCGCGAAGTACCCCTCCCGCGAGGCGCTGCTCGCCGCCAACCCCGACTTCGTCTACGGCGGTTACTCCTCCGCCTTCGCGCTCGCCGAGGGCCGCGACCGCGAGGGGCTGAAGAAGTCCGGCGTCGCGACCCGGCTCAACGTCGAGAACTGCTCCGGCGGCAGCACCTCGGTGGAGGACCTCTACCGCGAGATCCGCGAGGTCGGCCGCACCTTCGGCGTCCCGGCCAGGGCCGAGAAGTGGGTCGAGAAGGCCCAGGGCACCTTCGCCGCCACCGAGAAGAAGCTCGCCGGCGCCCCGGCCGTCCCCGTCTTCGTCTACGACAGCGGCGACAAGACCGCCTACACCGTCGGCGGCAAGGGCATCGGCAACGAGATCATCAAGCGCGCCGGCGGCCGCAATGTCTTCGCCGACATCGACAAGAGCTTCGGCGACGCCTCCTGGGAGGCCGTCGTGGCCCGCAGGCCCGAGGTCGTGGTGATCTACGACTACGGCGCCACCACCGTCGAACAGAAGAAGAAGCGGCTGCTGGAGGACCCGGCGCTCGCCGAGGTGCCCGCCATCAAGAACCGGCGCTTCGCCGTGATGTCGCTCTCGGACACCGTGCTGGGCGTACGGGTGCCGGAGGCGGTCGGGCGCCTGGCCGACCAGCTCCACCCGGCCACGAAGTCCTGAGCCGCCGCCGTGCCCGCCCCGAATCCCGCCGCTCCGCGTTCCGCCGCCCCGAACACCGCCGCCGAGGGTCGTGCCGCCATGCCTGATCAGGACGCCGCAGCCGAAGCATCCGTTGGCGCCGAGGCTCGTGCCGCCGAGGGGCCCGCCGCCCCGAACACCGCCCCCGGCCGGGCCCCGCAGCGCGTGCGCTACACCCTGGTCGTCACCGCCCTGACTTGCGCGCTCGTCGTGACCGCCCTCGCCGCGCTGGCCCTCGGCTCCGTCCGCATCCCCCTGGGCCAGGTGCTCGACGTCCTCACCGGCGACGCGCCGCCCGGCCCCTTCCGCACCATCGTCCTCGACGTCCGGCTGCCCCGCGTGCTGCTCGGCGCCATCACCGGCGCCGGCCTCGCCGTCATCGGCGCCGTGCTGCAGGCGCTGGTCCGCAACCCCCTGGCCGACCCGTACCTGCTCGGGGTCTCCTCCGGCGCGGCCGTCGGCTCGGTGCTCGTCATCGTCCTCGGCCTGGGCGGGGGGCTGGCCACCACCGTCACCGTGCCGGCCGCCGGGTTCGCCGGCGCGCTCGGCGCCCTCGTCCTGGTCTACGGCCTGGCCCGCGGCGGCGGCGCCTTCACCACCGGGCGGCTCATCCTCTCCGGGGTCGCCGTCTCCTACATCCTCTCCGCCGTCACCAGCCTGATCCTGGTCACCTCCGCCCGCGCCGAGCACCTCCAGGAAATGCTCTACTGGACCCTCGGCGGCCTGGGCAGCGCCCGCTGGGACACGCTCGCCCTGCCCGCGATCGCCCTGGCCGCGGGCACCGCGCTGCTGCTCGCCCTCGCCCGCCCGCTCGACCTGCTGCTGGTCGGCGAGGAGGGCGCCACCGTGCTCGGCCTGGACACCGCCCGCTTCCGCGCCGCCGTCTTCGTCCTGGCCTCCCTGCTCACCGGGGTGCTCGTCGCCCACAGCGGCGCCATCGGCTTCGTCGGCCTGATGGTGCCGCACGCCGCCCGGCTGGTCGTCGGCGCCGGCCACCGGGCCCTGCTCCCGGTCGCGGCGCTCGCCGGCGCCGTGTTCCTGCCGCTGGCCGACCTGGCCGCCCGCACCGTCGCCGCCCCCCAGGACATCCCCGTCGGCGTGCTCACCGCGCTCACCGGCGGCCCGTTCTTCCTGTGGATGCTGCGACGGCGCGGCCGTACCGAAGGAGTGACCGCGTGAGTGACGGCACGACGGCCGCCGCCCCGGCCGCATCCGCCGGGACATCCGCCGGCCCCGGCGGGGGCGCGAAGACGGCCCCCGCCCCCGATCCGGCCGGCCCCGCGCCCGCCGCGCTGCGCACCGAGGGCCTGACCTACGAGGCCGGCGGGCGGGCGCTCGTCGACGGCGTCGACCTGGAGATCGCCCCCGGCGAGACCGTGGGGCTCGTCGGCCCCAACGGCAGCGGCAAGACCACCCTGCTGCGCTGCGTCTACGGCACCCTGCGGCCCACCCGCGGCCGGGTGCTGCTCGACGGCGACGACGCCCACGCCCTGGGCGCCAAGGCCCGCGCCCGCCGGGTCGCCACCGTGCCGCAGGACGGGCAGGGCGCCTTCGAACTGACCGTGCGCCAGGTCGTCGCCATGGGGCGCTCCCCGCACAAGCGGTTCTGGGAGGCCGACACGGCCGCCGACGCCGAGCTCGTGGACCGCGCCCTGGACCGGCTGGGCGTGGCGGACCTGGCCGAGCGCGACTTCTCCGGCCTCTCCGGCGGCGAGCGCCAGCGGGCCCTGGTCGCCCGCGCGGTGGTCCAGCGCCCGGCCCTGCTGGTCCTGGACGAGCCGACCAACCACCTCGACGTCCGCTACCAGCTGGAGATCCTCTCCCTGGTGCGCTCCCTCGGCGTCACCACCGTGCTCGCCCTGCACGACCTCAACCTCGCGGCCTACTACTGCGACCGGCTGTACGTGCTGGCCGGCGGGCGCGTGGTGGCCTCCGGCCCGCCGGCCGCGGTGCTCACGGAGGAGCTGCTGGCCTCGGTGTACGGGGTACGGGCCGAGGTGAGCGTCCATCCGGCGACCGGCGCGCCGACGGTGGTCTATCTGCCCGGGCCGCCGGGGGAGCGGCGGTGACGGCCGCCGGGGCCGCCGGGGCCGCCGCGCTCGCCGCGGCGCACGGCCCCCGCTACCGCTTCGAGACCGGCCCGCCGCCGCCCGCCGAGGCGGCCGACTGGCTCCCCGCCGACCGGCTCCTCGCCCCCGACACCCCCGAGCTCGCCCGCCTGCTCGACTCCGAACACCGGGGCAGCGGCCACCGCACCGCCCACGCCGCCGCGCTCACGCTGATCGCGGTCTACGCGGGCCGGGTGACGGCCGCGGCGATGCTCTGGTGGGCGCTGGAGGGCCGGGTCCTGGACGTCCGACCGGAGAACGTCCTCGTTCGCCCGGACCCGGCCCACGGCATCGCCGGGGTCCGGCTGCGCGCCCTCCGCGAGGCGCCGCCGGACGCCCCCGTCGAGGCGGGAGCCGACGGCGGACCCGGCGAGGGCACCCACCACGGCGAGGGCACCCACCCCGGCGAGGGCACCGGGAGCGCCGGCCGCGCGGCCACCCCGTACGGGCCCGTCCTCACCCGCCATCTGCTGCCCCTCGCCGAGGCCCTGCACCGGCGCACCCGCGCCGGCCGGCGGCAGCTCCTCGGCGGCGTCGCCCACGGCTGCGCCACCGCGCTCTGCGCCTCGCGGGCCGACCCCGCGCTGCTCGCCCGGCGCTGGGCGCGGTTCACCGACGGCGCCCCCGGCGGTCTCGGCGCGCTCGGCGAGGTCGCCACCGTCCACCGCCGGGAGCCGGACGGCACGGCCCGGCCGCGCCTGGTCTATCTGCGTCGCACCTGCTGTCTCTACTACACCAGCGCCGAGGCCGTCCGCTGCGTCAGCTGCTGTCTGACCAGCCGCGACGAGCGCCTCGCGGCCTACGCCGCCCGCTGAGCGCCCCGCCCCGGGATGCGGCCGTCCGCCCGGACGTCCGCATCCTGGGACGGCGTCCCGGACCGCGAACAGGGAATCGATACGATGACCGCATGGTTGTCCAGGACGTGAGCGACGAGACGCCGGGCGCGCTGCTCGTTGCGCGGCTGCACGTCGACCTGTGCCGCCTCGCCAGCGCCATGTGTCGCGCCGCCGCCGGGGCCCGCCGCACCTCCGCGGCCTGACCGGACGCCGCGCGGGGACCCCTGGCCCCCGCAGCGCGCCCGCCGGGGCGCGGCCCGCGCCGTACGCCCCGCCGCACCGCGCCGCACGCTCCCGCTCCCCCGCTCTTCCCCTTTCTCAGCCCGTCTCATCCCGCCCGTTCGACAGGAGCCGAAGACCATGGCCATCGAGGTCCGCATCCCGACCATCCTCCGCACCTACACCGACGGCGCCAAGGCGGTCGAAGGCAACGGCGCCACCATCGGCGAGCTCTTCACGGACCTCGACACCCGCCACGCCGGCATCCGGGACCGCCTCGTCGACACCGAGGCCGGCGGCGAGCTGCGCCGGTTCGTCAACGTCTACCTCAACGACGAGGACGTCCGCTTCCTCGCCGGCATCGCCACCAAGCTCTCCGACGGCGACAGCGTGACGATCCTCCCCGCGGTCGCCGGCGGCATGCGCTGATGCGGTACGACTCGCCCGTCGCCGCCGTCGGCGACACCCCGCTGGTCCGGCTGCCGCGGCTGTCCCCCTCGGCGGACGTCCGGATCTGGGCGAAGCTGGAGGACCGCAATCCGACCGGCTCCATCAAGGACCGGCCGGCGCTCCATATGGTCGAACAGGCCGAGCGGGACGGCCGGTTGCGCCCCGGCGCGACCATCCTGGAGCCGACCTCCGGCAACACCGGCATCTCGCTGGCCATGGCGGCCCGGCTCAAGGGCTACCGCATGGTCTGCGTGATGCCCGAGAACACCTCCGCGGAGCGCCGGCAGCTGCTGGCCATGTGGGGCGCGGAGATCATCCCCTCGCCGGCCGCGGGCGGCTCCAACACCGCCGTACGGGTGGCCAAGGAGCTCGCCGCCGAGCACCCCGACTGGGTGATGCTCTACCAGTACGGCAACCCCGACAACGCCGGCGCCCACTACGCCACCACCGGCCCGGAGATCCTCGCCGACCTGCCCTCCATCACCCACTTCGTCGCCGGACTGGGCACCACCGGCACGCTCATGGGCGTGGGCCGCTTCCTGCGCGAGAAGGTGCCGGGGGTGCGCATCGTCGCCGCCGAGCCGCGCTACGACGACCTCGTGTACGGGCTGCGCAACCTCGACGAGGGGTTCGTGCCCGAGCTCTACGACGAGTCCGTGCTCACCACCCGCTTCTCCGTGGGCTCCGAGGACGCGGTGCGGCGCACCCGGGAACTCCTCCAGCAGGAGGGCATCTTCGCGGGCATCTCGACCGGGGCCGTGCTGCACGCCGCGCTGGGCGTCGCCCGCAAGGCGGTCGCGGCGGGGGAGACGGCGGACATCGTCTTCGTCGTCGCCGACGGCGGCTGGAAATACCTCTCGACCGGGGTCTACACCGCGCCGACCGTCGAGGACGCGGTCGCCGCGCTCCAGGGCCAGCTCTGGGCCTGAGGCCGCGTCACGGCTCCCGGCCCACTCATCGGAACACCTGACGGCACGCCACCCGGGATCTCCCCCGGGTGCCGTGCCGTCGCCGCGTAATGCCCATCTCCCGCGCCCATCCCTTACGGGGGCGTGTCGCGCCGGTTCCCCCGGCGGCCGCCACCGTTGCTCGCGCGGGCGCGGACCCACCCGTACCGGTGACAGCCCGGGTGAGTTCGCCCACAACGGCGGCCGGTGGAGGAGCGACCAGCCCTTTCGCGCCTTACGCTCGACACACCGCGTAACCCCCGCACGCCCCGGTGTCCCCGCTGTACGTCAGCGCCTTCCCGCCGTGCTCCACCCGGAAG
>NZ_JBPQTV010000117.1:0-18315 GCF_051386515.1 Streptomyces sp. URMC 123
GCTTCGAGGACTCCGTGCCGCTGGTGACCGCGGCGCGCGCGGCCGAGAGACTGGTCGACGCGACGGCCGTGGCCCGGGTGTAGGCGTCGAGGGCCTCCGCCGTGCGCCCCGACCGGTACAGGGCGATCATCAGGAACACGTACAGCCTCTCGCGGTACCGGTCGCCCTCCAGCGCGAGCAGGATGCGCGGGATCGCCACCTCGTGCATGCCGCTCTCGAGGAGCATGCCGAGGTGCTGTTCGACAGCCGTGGCCCGCTGCTCGCCCAGGATGCGCCGCTGGCTCTCGGCGTACGGGCCGGGGAGCCCGGGCAGGGCGGGCCCCTGCCACATGCCGAGCGCCTCCTCCAACAGCGCGAGCGCCCGGTCCGGCCTCCTGTCCCCGGCGCACGCCCGGGCCTGCGCGGTGAGGCGTCCGAAGCGGAGGGCGTCGACGGCGTCAGCGGTGAGGCGCAGGGTGTATCCACCGCTGCCGGACTCGATCAGGGAGGCGGCAGGGCGTACGCCGACCGGGCCGGCGCCGCCCGTGTCACCCGTGTCGAACCGCGCGCGGAGGCGGTGGACGTAATTGACGACGATGCGCCGCGCGGAGGCCGGGGCGTCGTCGTGGTAGAGGTCCTCGATGAGCTGGTCCGTCTGCACGCGCCGGCCGGCCCGGAGCGCGAGGGCCGCCAGCAGGGCCTGCTCCCCCGGGGTGAACGGCGCGCCGCCGCCGGTGTGGGGAAGGATGCGGACCGGACCCAACAGCCGGATGCGGATGCCGTCGTCCACCGTGCCCAATGCTCCGGCTCCTGTGTCTTTTCCGGCCGCGTATCGAGCGAAAGTGTAAACCAGCTTTTCATGAAAGATCAGACATGGTCGTCTTTTCGCCACGGGGCCGGACTCGATCCCGTACTCAGGCCGGAGCGGGGCGAGATGAGTACCGACGCGGATGCCGGCGTGCGGGCGCCCTCCGTAGCGTCGAGCGCATGCAGAACGTGAACAGCGCTCCCGAGCGCGACGGCGGACGGCGGCGCACCGCCCTCGAGCGGGTCGGGCTGGTGGCCCTGGCCGTGGTCGTGCTCCTGGCCGGGGTCGTCACCGGTTTGATCGGGCCGCTGCTCGCCATCTCCTGCCCCAGCTGCGCCGACGGCGTCCGCTCCCCGCTGTTCGGCGACGCCCTGATCGCGGTGTGCTGGTACGTGGTGCCGCTCGTGACCGTGGGAACGGTGGCGGCCATGTTCCTCCTGCGGAACGGCGCCCGCGCGGGGCGCATCGGCCTGGGAGTCCTGGCGGCGCTGTTCTTCGTGGAACTGGCGCTCGGCCGGATCACGGTCTGAGACCACCACCCGCCCCGGCCCCGCCGTCCGGGGTGCGCGGCACGGCGATCATCGTCAGCCCGTACGGGTCGGGCACGACACCCTTGGCAGCCCCCGCCGGCCTCCGCCGGCCCACGGGACGGAACTGATACCGGGAGGCGACGGCGGCCAGCATCACGGGGAGGTGCAGGCCGACGAACGAGGCGCCGAGGCAGTGCCGTACCCCCGCGCCCATCGGCATGTACGCCGTGCCCGCGTCCCGGACTGTCATCGTCAGCCATCGGTCAGGGTCGAAGACGTGAGGGCGCGCGTACACCGCCGGGTCGTGGTGGAGGCCGGACAGGTTCAGGACCAGGCGCGCCCCTTCGGGAACGCGGTAACCACCGATCACGGCCTCGCGCCGGGCTCTCCGCGGCAGCAGGGGCAGGGCGTGATGCCGCAGCGTTTCCGTGATGACCCGGACGGTGTGCGGAAGGCGGGTCTCCGTCGGCTTCGCGGCCTCCCCCGACTCCACACCCCGCTCCGGCTTCGCGGCCTCCCCCGGCCCCACGGCCCCCTCCGGCTCGTGTACGAGCCGGCCTTCGGACGCGTACGCGTCCGCCTCCCGCTGGACGGCCGACTCCACCTCCCGGTTCCCCGCCAGTTCGTGCCACGCCCAGGCCATGGCCATGGCAGGAGCCAGGACGCCCGCGATCAGCAGGCCCGCGGTCTCGTCGAGGACGGACTCGGGGGTGATCCGCGCACCACCGTGGTCGGGGCACGCCGCTCGCCGCAGCAAGGTGAGCACGTCCGCCCCGTCCGGTGACGGCGCGTGCCGGCGGTGCACCTCCGCGACAGCGTCGCGCAACCGACGCACGGCCCGCCGATAGGCGAGATTCTCGGGAGTGGGCGCGTGGTGGTACCAGGAGGGCGCCAGGGCGCGCAGCACGATGCCCTTCGTCAGCACGCGGGCGCCCGACGCGACAGCCGCGACCGTCTCGGGGCCGACCGCGGAGCGCAGTTGGCAGCGAAGCAGGACGTCGGCGCAGAGCGTGAGCATTTCTTGGTCCAACCGGAGGGGCGCGTAGGGCCGCCAGCGGTCGGTGTACCGCGTGGCGGTCCGTGCCACCACGGAGGTGAGGAACCGTGCGGAGCTCTGGCTGAACGCCGGGTGCGACAGCCTGCGGCGCTCCTTGTACGCCTCCCCGTCCAGCGTGCTCATGGCGCGCGGGGCAGCGGTGCGCACGCCCCTGGCCAAGTCCTCGTGACCGAAGACGCCGACCTTGTCGACGAGGATGTCGTGCGCCAGGGCGCCGTCGTTGACGAAGTACAGGACCAGGGGCCCGAACCGCGCCCGCACCAAGGGCCCGGCCCCGGCCATCCGCAGAGCCAGAGGGCCGATGCCGTGTCGCAGCGCCGGCAGATGGCCCACCGGGAACAGTCCGCCGGGTGCCCAGGGCACCTCTTTGCCGCAGTCGCCGTTCACGCGCGTCTCCGCCCTCGTATTCGCCCTCGTACTCCGCGCCGCCCTGGCGGCGGGCGCCAGGAATGGCCGACTATCGCCCGATCCGGCCATTGTGAGCGCTGCGCGTGGCGCGCGCAGCGGGGACAGCACCGAGGGCACGCGGATGGGGACCGCGCCCGCGCACCACGGACAGCGCAGATAGTTTATTTGGACTGATACAGTTCGACCATGCCGCGTCGCGTTCTTGACAACCCGATCGTTCCCGCCGTGCTCGGCCTGTTGCTGGAACGGCCTTCCCACCCTCACCGGATGCTCTCCGAGCTGCGGCAGCGCAGCGAGCACCACGCGGCCGTCGTCACGCGCGGCACGCTCTACAACACCGTCGCCGCGCTGGCCGAGGCGGGATGGGTGGCCGCGCAGGGCCGCGAGCGCTCGGGGAACCGCCCCGAGCGGACCGTGTACGCGCTGACGGAAGCGGGCCACGAGGAGCTCGTACGGCGTCTGGACGGTCAGATCCGCAATCCCGAGCGGGACTTCTCCCCGTTCCTGGGGGCCGTCACCTATCTCGGTGCCCTGGGGCCGAACGGTGCGCTGGAGGCCCTGGCCGAGCGCGTCCGACGCCTCCGGCAGCGCACGGCCGGCGACGAGGAGCGCCTCGCGGCCGCCCTGGCGACCGGTGTGCCCCGTCTGCATGTCATCGAGGCGGAGTACGCGCTGTGCCTCGCGCGGGCCGAGGCCGCGTGGATCGACGCGGTCATGGCCGACATCCGCTCCGGCTCGCTGGCGTGGCCGGCTCCCGTGGCGGCACCCACCGCGCCCGACTCCGCACCCGGAGCAGCACCGCACCCGCACCCGCACGAACGCTGAACCGAGAGGAAACGCCCACGTGACCACCGCAGCGCACGGCAAACTGCTCTTCGGGATATACCCGGGCGGCGTCGCCGGTGATGACACCGGAGGTCTGGCCGTCGGCCCGCCCGACGATCCGGCCCGTGTGTCGAGCGCGCTCGACCGCCTCCAGGGCCGGCCGGGACGCCCCTTCCTGGTTCGCGCCTACACCCGCTTCGACGACGCCACCCGGCTCGGCCGGCCGCATCCGACCACGGCGCCCGCCGGCGCGGCGGAGTACGCCGTCCGGGGGCGCCACCTGGATCTGGTGGCGCAGTACCAGTCCAGCGCCGGGAACGTCGACGGCTACTGCGCCTTCCTGCGGGAGCTGGTCGAGCAGTACGGGCCGGTCACGAGCACGCTGCAGGTGACGGAGGAGCCCAACGTCACGTCGAACCCGACGCTCGACGGCCACTACCCGCGGGTGCACGAGGCGATCGTCCGTGGCGTGTCCGCCGCCAAGGCGCGGGCCCGCGAGCTCGGCTTCGCGCACCTGCGGGTCGGATTCAACACCACGCCGCTCTTCGGCCCGTCCGCCTCCTTCCTCACGGACCTGGCCCACCGCGGAGGGGAAGGCTTCATCGCCGACCTGGACTACGTGGGCCTGGACTTCTTCCCCGACGTCTTCCGGCCCATCGCCGCGCCCGACCTCGCGGACGCCGTCGAGGGGCTGCTGCGCCATCACCGGGACGCGGCGCTGGCCCCCGCCGGGCTGGGGCACCTGCCGCTGCACATCACCGAACACGGGTGGCCCACGGGGCCCGACCGGCCTCTGCACCGGCAGGCCGAGGTCGTGGAGACCGTCGTACGGGTCGTCGCCGCGCAGGCGGAACGGCTGCGCCTGAGCGGTTACACGCACTTCGCGCTGCGGGACGCCGACAGCGCGCGGCCCGGGCTGTTCCACCGGTTCGGGCTCGCCACGGACGACTACGCTCCCAAGCCCGCCTTCGACACGCTGAGGGCGCTCGTGGGGCGCTTCAGCGTTTGAGGGGTGCTTCAGCGTCTGCCGGAGCCGGGAGGCCGGCGAGCGCCGGCAGACGTGGGCAGCCGGTCCACGATCTTCTTCCCCACCCAGGCCCCCGCGGCGGACGCGGGGCTCAGCGCCACTCCGATGAGCGCTCCCGTGCCGGTCAGGACGGTGGTGGCGCCGAAGACCACGAGCTTGACCAGATGCATGACGAGGGCCGCGGCGGCCTCGGTGCCGATGTAGGCGCCCCGAACCAGGCCGCGGGCGAGGAAGAAGGGCGCGACCAGCGGACCGACGGTGCCCATGACGGCGGAGCCCACGCCGGAGGCGGCGCCGACGATCGCGAAGCGGGTGTCGCTCAGTTGGAGGCGGCTGGGCCACCACCGGCGCACCACGACCAGCACCAGCACCAACGCGCCGATCGTCCGGGTCAGAGCCGACACCGGCGCCATGCTGAACAGCAGGGCCCCGCCCGCCGCGGCGGGCACGGCGCCGAGCGAGAAGACACCGACCAGCCGGCGGTCGACCTCGCGGCGGTTGAACCAGACGCGCCCCGCGTTGCTGGCCAACTGCGCCACGGTGACGATGGCCACCGCGTCCCGGGGGCCGAAGACGGCGATGAACACGGACAGCAACAGCACCCCGCCGCCGAACCCGGCGACCGCCGACAGCACCGCGGTGAGGAAGGTCGCGAGGACCACCAGCGCACCAGTCAGCACCACCGCACCTTCCCACACCCACCGCCCGGGTCCGGGGAGCGACAAGCGCGCCGCGTACGGGGCCGCCCCGGGGGCGCAGGGGCCGGTACGCCATCAATCGGCCGCACCGTGCAAACCCTTGGCAAACGGTGCCCCAAGTCGCAGCCACCGGAAGGCACGTGCTGTCCAGAGGGGGTGTCGCGATGAAGCGCAAGGGGCCGCGTCCGCCGAACCGCAGCGTGTTCTTCGCACGGCCGGTCCCGGCACGGCCGGGTCGGGGCCGGCCGCGTAGCCTTCGTAACGTGGCCTCCGAGTACGCAGAGCGCGCGTCCCGGCTGGCGGGCGCCGTCGTGTGGACGCGGGGGCGCGCGGCCGGACACCCCGGTGGCGGCACGGCGCTGTCCGTGCTGCCCGATGGCTGTATGGACCTGCTGTGGACACCGGGCAGGCTCCTGGTCGCCGGGCCCGACACCCGCGCGTACCGCCCCGACCCCGGGCTCCGCGGCCCCTGGGTGGGCATCCGCTTCCACCCCGGCACCGCGCCCGCCCTCCTCGGTGTGCCCGCGCACGAGTTGCGGGACCGGCGCGTGGACTTGGCCGATCTCCGGCCCGGGGCCGAGACGCGCCGCCTCACCGAACGCCTCGACGCGGCGCCCGATCCGGCCGCCGCCCTGGAGGCCCTGGCGCTGCGGCTCGCGGCGGACGCGGAGCCTTTCGATCCGCTTCTGCGGGCGGTCGTCGCGTTCCTGGCGGCCGGCCGCTCCGTCGCGGCGACCGCCGAGTCGGTGGGCCTGGGGGCACGACAGCTCCACCGCCGCTCCCTGACCGCCTTCGGCTACGGCCCCAAGACCTTGGCCCGCATCCTGCGCCTGTAGCGCGCGCTCGCGCTGGCCCGCGCCGGCGTTCCCTTCGCACGGACGGCGGCCCTGGCGGGCTTCGCCGACCAGGCCCATCTGGCGCGCGACGTACGGGAGCTGGCGGGGGCATCGCTCGGCGACCTGATCGCACGGTAGGTCGCCCGGTGGCGCGGGCTCACGTGGTCGAGCCGGCTCACGAGATCGTGTGGGCTCACGTCGTGCCGTCGGCCAGCGGGGCGAACAGGTCGACACCGTTGCCGTCCGGGTCCCGCACCACGGCGTACCGCTGGCCCCAGAACGCGTCCCACGGCTTCAGCTCGCCGTGGTACCCCGCGCCGACCAGGTCCTCGTAGACCGCGTCGACGTGCTCGGGGCGCGCGCACCGGAACGCCAGCCCCACCCGGCCGCCGCCCTCCGGCGGGTGCCATGAGGGGTGGAAGGAGCGGACGGTGTCCTCGGTGTCGAGGGCGAGACGGAGCCCGCCCGGCAGGGCGGCCTCCACGTGCGGGTCGCCCTCGCAGCCGTCGGGGAACGCGATGCCGAGGCGACGGTAGAAGGCGAGCGACGCGGCCATATCCGATACGACGAGGCTGATGACGTTGAATTGAGGTGCTGGTGCGACGTTCATGGGCGCAGCGTAAGCAGGGGGCGGCTGCTCGGTCTTGAAGGAATCGGACACCCGCGCTTCCGCCTCGCCGACGACACCGACCTCCCCACCGTCGTCCGCCCGCGCAACGACACCGCCCGCCGGATGCTCGCCCGCGGAAAATGAGAGGCGGCGTGCCGGCCGTTGTGTCAGGCTGCCGGGTCGTCGGCCCGTTCGCGCCTCTCCGCGTGCCCGCCGCCCCACCGGCCCGCCCACCCGTCATGGAGCATCAGTGACAGCGCCTCGCATCGCCCCGTTGTTGGAGCAGTTCGACTTCGCGTACGAGCGGCTGACGCACCGCATGGCCGGGCCGGTGATGGACAGCGGTGACGGTTCGGACACCGAGGTCGGCCCCATGACCGACGACGAGTACTTCTGGGAGCCCGTGCCGGACTGCTGGTCGGTCCGGCGGCGCGCCGACGGGCCCGGCCCGCGCGCGACCCTCCTGGCCGGCACCGGCGACTGGGGCCGCGACACCGCGCCGTACCCGCACCCCTCTCCGCCTCCCTTCACCACCATCGCATGGCGGCTGAGCCATCTGAGCGAGATGCTGACCCTGCGCGCCGATCACACCGCCGGCAGCCGCCGCCTCACCCGGGACGACTACGCCGTCGTCGGGGACGCGGCCGGGGCCGTCGCCGCCTTCGAGGCGGCCGCGACGGCCTGGCGCACGGCGCTGCTGGGCGTCGACGACACCGCGCTCGACACCGTCGGGTACTGCTCCTATCCCCACGGCAGTGACGCGGAGGACCCGTTCGTCGACATCGTCTGGTGGGTCAACCAGGAAGTTCTGCACCACGGAGCCGAGATCGCCCTGCTCCGGGATCTGTACCGCGCGCGACAGCGCTGAGGGCCGCGGGCCCCGGCTCGGCAGGGAACGCCGCGGGAAGGGGCCGCGTCCTCGGCGGCGGCCGGCCGCCGACTGCCGCTACCGGCCACGGCCACCGGCAGTCGCTATCGGCTCTTGGCCGCCGGGGCAAGGCCGGGGTCGGGCAGTTCCACCGTGGTGGTGACGCGGACCAGCGCGGGGCGCCGCGGCACCGAGACCGCGCCGAACCTCACGGGCGGCTCCACGGGGGCGGTCGTGCCGAGGTCCCGGCCCTCCCACGTCGCCCGCGCGCTGCCGAGGAACCTCAGGTCGCGAGCGCCGTAGAACTCGCGACGCCCGCCGGGTGTGCGGCCGTGGGTGTGCAGGCCCAGCCAGAGCCTCGCCGGCAGGTCGGCGCACCGGACCCAGGCCGGTCGGGTGGCCACCGCGGCCGGCACCGAGCACAGGACCCATCCGGGCGCCCCGCGTCGACCGACGGTGAAGCTCCAGGTGGCCGGGCCGGCCGACACCGACCAGCAGCGGCCGGCCCGCCGTACGGCCACGGGGGCGACGCGTACGTGGTCGAAGGTGTACGTCGAGGCGATGAAGGCCGCCGTCCGCTCGGTGGGGGCGATGAGGGCGCGTGTGCCGTCCGCGTGTTCGACCATGAGGTCGCTGAAGGCGCCGAAGGGCGACCGCGCCCAGTGCCCCAGGACCATGCGGGTGCCCGACGCCGTACCCGCTCCGGCGATCCAGCCGTCGAACCGCAGCCGCGACCCTGCCATGCCGGCCAGTGTCGCGTGCGCGCCGGACGGTCGCCACCCGCACGGCCGCTCACTCCGCCGTGACGTGAGGAAACGCCGTGCGGCGGGCACACGTACAGGAGCCGATCAACCCTTGATGATCACGGAAGGACGGGAGACGAACGCGATGAGGTACGACGAGTTCCTGGCCCGGGTCCGCGAGCGCGGCGAGTACACCGACCAGGCCGAGGCGGAGCACGTCACCCAGGCGGTGCTCGCGATCCTCGCCCAGCGCATCACCCCCGACGAGGCCAAGAACCTGGCCGCCCAGCTGCCCGGCGACCTGGGGCAGGCCCTGGAGGTCGGCGACCGGCGGAACGTCGAGTCGTACGGCGTGGAGGAATTCCTCGGCCGCATCGCCCGGCGGACCGGCGCCCGGCCCCGTACGGCCGAGTGGGACGCCGGCGCCGTGCTGTCCACCCTCGCCGACACCGTCTCCGACGGCGAGGTCGACGACCTCCTCGCCCAGCTCCCCTCCGGCTTCCCCACGCTCTTCGGCAAGCCGGAGGAGGACGCGTAGGAACGGAGGAGGGCGCGTAGGGACGACCGGGGCCGCTCGCCCCGGCGGCGGGTCGCCCCGCGGCGGCAGGCCGACGCCGCCGGTGAGCGGTCGTACGACGCGGCCGGGCTCGCGTGTCGGGGCTGTCTCAGACGGTCTTGATGACTCCGCCGTCCGCGAGGTAGTCGGCCCCGGTGAGGTTGCCCGCGCGGGGCGAGGCGAGGAAGGCGATCAGGGCGGCGGTCTCCTCGGGCTCGGTGAGCCGCCCGGTGGTGATGCCCATCCGCTCCGGCACCCGGGCCAGGAACTCCTCCAGCTCCTCCCCGGCAGCGCGGGCGAGCCGGGCGGCGTACCCGTCGGCGGCGCCCCAGTTCTGGGTACGGGTCGGCCCGGGGCTGACGGTCAGCGCCCGCAGGCCGCGGGGGCCGAACTCCTCGGCGAGCGCCTTGCTCAGATTGGTCAGGGCCGCCTTGGCGGTGCCGTAGTCCACCGGCTGGAACGCCGCGCGGGCGCCGATGGAGGACACGTTGATGACGGTGCCCCGGCGGTCGAGCAGGCCGGGGAGGAGGGCGCGCGTCACGCGGACGGTGGCGAACAGATTCAGCTCGTACGTGTACTGCCAGGCCGCGTCGTCGATGTCGAGGAACCCGCCCGCGGCCATGCTCGAATCGGCCACGCCGCCGAGGTTGTTGACCAGGACGTCGACCGCGCCCACCCGCTCGGCGAGCTGCCGTGCGGCCGACGGGGCGGTGAGGTCCAGCTCCACCGTGGTGACGCCGTCCCCGAGCTCGGCCGTTTCGGGGATCGCCGTGCGGGCCACCGCGTGGACCCGCATTCCCTCCGCCGCCAGTTCTCGGACGACGGCGAGGCCGATGCCCTTGCTGCCGCCGGTGACCACCGCCGTCTTTCCGGAAAGCCGCAGATCCATGGTCGTCTCCTTCATCGTCTTCTTCGTCATTAACATTTGACCTGTAGGTACAAAAAATGGGCGTGGTGAGCCCCACCCCTGCGCGCCTCGCGTGGCGCGCAGCGCACTCCCCCGAAGCTCCCCCGGAGGCCCCCGGCGCGATCGCGGGACGCGCTCAGAGCGCGCGCAGCGCCGCCCCGGCGAGCAGGGCCAGGCGAGGCGAGGCCGGGTCGGCCAGGGCCAGGACGCGGATACCGTTGATCGTGGCGAGGAACAGCGCGGCCAGCTCCCCCGCGTCGGCTTCCGCGTCGATCTCCCCGGCCCGCTGCCCCTCCTCGACGGTGCTGCGGAACGCCGCCTCCTGGCGTTCGAAGATGCGACGCACCAGGTGCTCGATCCCCTCGTCCGCGCCGGCGAACTCCACGGCGGCGTTGGCCGCCATGCAACCGCGCCGCCGGCCGTCCTCCCGCGCCGCGGCGACCACCAGGTCGAGCGCCGCCCGCAGGCGCTCCCTGGCCGGCCCCGGACCGTCCAGCACCTGGATGAGCCGGACCGTCTCCCGGTCGTAGTAGCGCCGCAGGGCCCGTTCGTACAGGGCGCGCTTGCTGCCGAAGGCGTGGTACAGGCTGCCCCGCCCGATCCCCAACGCCTCGGTGAGCTGCTGCGGCGTGGTCCCCGCGTAGCCGTTGGTCCAGAACAGTTCCATCGCCTGTTCCACGGCCCGGTCGGGATCGAAGCTCTTGGTGCGTCCCATGAGAAGGAATCTAAGCCAACTGTACCTGCGGGTCAAATATATGGCGCCCACATCGGAGGCCGCAGACCGGCGGTCGAGACGACGCCGGCCGGCGCTCCGACCGTCTCAGGTTTCGGTGTTGAGCAAGATCCAGTGGTCCTCCGGCAGGGACGCGGGGGCCGGTGGGGGCACGGGGCGGGTTTCCTCGTGCCAGGCGGAGCCCACGGCCGCCGTGGCGACTCCTCGCCAGAAGCGCGCGGCGCCCGCGTTGGCCTCCTGGAAGGCGATGGCCCACGCGCCGGGCCGGGAGCGCAGCAGCCGCAGGGCGGCCTGTCGGCCCACGCCCCGCCGGCGCAGGGCCCGTACGACGAAGAACGCGGAGATCGAGGTGGAGCCCTCGGGCATCGGCTGGGTCAGGACGAAACCGGCCGACGCCGAACCGTACTGGATCAGCAGGGCCTCCCGCTCCGGCTCGTCGAAGAACAGCGACAGGCCGCCGAACCCGAAGGTCCCGTCGGCGGCGGGGAGATGGCCGAGGAACTCCGACAGGTCGTGGCGGTACAGCTGCGCCAACCGCTCGATGACGGGCCGCAGTTCAGCGGTCGCGGGGCGCAGAACGATGTGCGGGGAGTCCGTGGTCGAGCCCATCCGGGGATTCTCGCACGGGGCACGGACGGGAGCCCATGGGCCGGTGATCACCGGTGCGCGACCGTGTCAACCACCGCCCGGGTGGACCGGTGACCGCCTCAGGGCCGAGGCCGGTTCCGTCCACGGGACGATGCCGCCGCCGTTCCGGCGATCTATTGTCCATGCTCATGACGACACTTCACCGCGGTGCGCTGGTCACCGCGCTCGCCCTGGCGTTGACGCTGCCCCTCGCCGCCGGTGCGGCCGCCGCCGCGCCCGGTTCCCTCCCCGCCGCCTCCCCGTCGGCCGCCGCCACCGCCACCGCCACCGCTTCCGACGCGCGGGCGTCGTCCCGGCTGGAGCTGCCGCGGCCCACGGGCCCGCACGCGGTCGGACGGGACGTTCTGCACCTGGTCGACAAGAGCCGGCGCGACCCGTGGGTGCCCGAGGCCGGGGCGCGGGAGCTGATGGTGTCGATGTACTACCCCGCGCGGGCCGGGAGCGGCCGCCCCACGTCGTACATGACCCGGGAGGCGGCCCGGGAGCTGCTGACGTTCGCGAAGCTGGACCAGCAGATATCGCCGGAGGCGATGAGCGGCACCCGCACCCACGCGCGCGAGGGCGCGCGGCCCGCGCGGGGCACCTTCCCGATGGTGGTCCTCTCCCCCGGGTTCTCGGCGCCGCGCACCACGCTGACCCACCTCGCCGAGGACCTGGCCAGCCGCGGCCATGTCGTGGCGCTGGTGGACCACGCCTACGAGGCCGTCGGCGCGACGTTCACGGGCGGCCGTACGCTCCCCTGCGTCGCGTGCGAGGCCCTGGAGGGCGGGACGAAGGGCAGCGTCGTGGTCGAGGGGCGGGCCAAGGACGTGTCCTTCGTCCTGGACCGGCTGACGGGGCGGCACCCGGCGTGGCGGCACGCCGGCCTGATCGACGCGCGGAGGATCGGGATGGCCGGGCACTCCATCGGCGGTGCGAGCGCCGCCGGGACCATGGCCGCCGACCGCCGGGTGCTCGCGGGCATCAACATGGACGGCTCCTTCGGCCTTCCCGTGCCCGCCGAGGGCCTGAACGGCCGGCCGTTCATGATGCTGGGCACCGAGACCCACCACAGGCCGGGCGCCGGCTTCGACCCGACCTGGGACCGGGACTGGCCGCGGCTCGACGGCTGGAAGCGCTGGCTGACGGTCGCCGGCTCGGGGCACTTCACCTTCAGCGACGTGCCGGTGCTCTTCGAGCAGTCGGGCGTGGACGACCCCGACGCGACGCTGTCGGCGCGGCGCTCCGAGCAGATCACGCGCGACTACGTGGCCGCCTTCTTCGATCTGCATCTGCGGGGCGTGGCACAACCGCTGCTGGAGGGTCCGACTCCGGGCAATCCCGAGGTCCGCTTCCACCGGCCGTGAGGTCCGCAGGGGGCGCGGGGGGCGCGGCGGGCCCGCCCGCCGCGCCCTTGCCCCGCTCGCGGTCCATCTCCCGCCACTCGGGCCGCAGCCCGGTGAGGTTGGTGATGAGGAAGTAGGCCACGCCGCAGGCGACCAGCGTCGGCGCGAGGCCGGCGGACATCACCGCCGCGCCGGCGATCAGCCCGCCGAGGGGGATGCCCGCCCAGGCCACGGAGTCGCCCAGCGCCCGCACCCGGCCCAGCAGCCCGCGCGGCACGCGCTCGAAGGAGACGGCGCCGAGGATGGGGTTGAGGAAGCCGGCGCCGAAACCGCTGACGGCGAAGACGGCCAGCACCGCCCACATCGGGGCGCCCGCGGCGAGGACGAGGAAGCGCGGCGCGCCGGCGAGCAGGAAGGCGGCGAAGAACACCGGTCGGCGGCGCATCCGGTGCGCCACCACGGCGGCGACGAGGCTGCCGCCGATGGCCGTGACGCCCGCGACGCTGCCGGTCAGGCCGATGGCCGTCGGGCCGTTGCCCGACTCCTGGGCCCAGACCGGCAGCAGCACGGTCATGAAGGCCGCGTCGAGCAGATTGGTGAACGCGACCATGATGATGATCGTGAGCAGCAGGGGCTCGCCGCGCAGGAAGGCGAAGCCCTCGCCGAACCGTCGCCAGTAGCCGGTGGCCGCGGCCGGCGCCGCGGCCTCCGCGCCACTCCCGGGCCTGCCCGCGGCCGGTACGCCGGCATCCGCCCCGGCCCGTACGCCGTCGCCGGCCGGGGTTCCGCCGACCACCGACGCTCCGTCGCCGGCCGGCTCCTCGTCCCGGCGCACCGCGTGGCCCATGCCGCGCGGCAGCGCCAGGGCGACGACGACCGAGCCCAGGGCGAAGCAGGCGGCGTTGGCGTAGAGGCCGGTGAGCGGGCCCACGAATGCGATCAGCGCGCCGCCGACCGCCGGGCCGACGGTGGAGGCGAGCCGCTCGGTCACGCCGGACAGCCCGGTGGCCCGCTCCAGCGGCACCCGGCTGCGCTCGGCCGCCTCCGGGACCATGACCTCCTTGGCCAGGTCGCCGGGGCCGCGGGCCGCGCCGATCAGCGCGACCAGCACCAGCAGCAGCCAGAGGGACAGCAGGTCCAGGGCGTGCAGCAGGGGGATCGCACAGGCGACGAGGGCGCTGACCGCGTCGGTGGTCCAGGAGACGCCGCGCGGGCCGACGCGGTCCACCAGCGGGCCGGTGAACGCCTTGACCAGCACATAGGGGGCCATCTCGCAGAAGGCCACCAGTCCGGTCTGCGCGGCGCTGCCCGTGGTGACGAGCACGAACCAGGGCAGGACGATGGCCGAGACGCGGGTGCCGGTCAGGGACACCGCGATCGCGGTGAGGATGCCCGCCAGCGGGCGGAGGCTCCGCTTCTGCGGCGCCGGCGCCCCCGGTGCGGGGGCCCCCGGTTTCGGGGCACCCGGTGTCGGCGTCCCCGGTATTCGGGCCTTCGGTGTCGCCTTCTCCGGTGCCCGCGTGCCAGGTCTGTTGTCGGCCGCGGACTGCGCGCCCTCGCTCGGGTCGGTCATGACGCGCACTCTAAAGGGGCGGTACACCTGGGCGAAAACCCGTTTCGCGCACACCAGTGCGGAAAAGTACCCCGTGCGGCCGCTACGGGCCCGGCGCGCGGGAGAGCCGGCCGCCGGCGGCCCGGCGGCGGTGGGTCTCGATCGCGCCGAGGACCACGCGGAAGAACTGCCGGCCGAGATCCTGGCCGGCCTCCGCGAAGAGCTCGGGGTAGAGGCCGGGAAAGGTGTTCTCGTCCACGACGACGGGCTCGCCCCGGTGGAGGATCATGTCGAAGCCGACGATGGGCATGCCGAGGGCCCGCTGGGCGCGCAGCGCCTGGTCCCGGTGGGCGGCGGACACCTCGCAGCGGTCGACATGGCCGCCGTGGCCGTCGGCGTCGAAGACCTTCCAGGCGCCGCGGCCGCCGCCGCCCAGCGCGGCCCGCCGCTCGCCGCGCTTGCGGTAGCCGTACATCAGCTCGCCGTCGATCACGACGGCGCTCACCCAGTCGTCGGCGTCGTTGGGGTAGAAGCGCTCCAGCAGGAAGGCGTGGCCGGCCCCGCCGGGGGCGGCGGCGGCGTGGAACCCCAGCACGTCGCGGACCGTGGGGAAGTTCTCCACCAGCAGCACTCCGCGGCCGAAGGAGCCCCAGCGGGGCTTGAGCAGCGCGCTCCCCCACTCGTCGAGCACCGCCTCGACGGGGTCGAGATGGCGGTGGTCGAACAGGAGGGTCTCGGGGACGCGCACCCCGGCGCGCCGGAGGGTGTGGTGGGCCCAGTACTTGTCGAGCCCCCGCTCGAACGCCGCCGGCGCGGGCACGACCGTGACGTCCTGGGCGAGGGTCCGCAGGACCTCCAGCTGGTAGCCGCCCAGGGCGCGTTCCACCTCCGCGTACCACACGTACACGTCGAGATCGCTCACGCAGCGGTCGCCGCAGTACACGCGGCCGTCGCGGATGTGGGAGCGCCGCACGTCCACGTCCGGGACGAGGTCGACGTCCGCGAGCCCCGCCAGGAGGTCCATCAGCACCCGGTGGTCGGGCGGCGGCACCATGCCCGGGCGGGTGGCGACCGGGCCGAGGGGCCCCGGCGACCGCTCCGGGTCGGGGGCCGGCGGCACGAAGACGCCCACCCGCAGCCTCTCCGCCGCTCCGTCGATGCTCGGCTCATACGGGTACGGGCTCATCGGCGCCTTCCGATTCCGCTCTGCGATGTTCGCTGACCGTCACCCCCTTTCCGGTGATTGTTGTGCACGTGCCGTCTTTTATCGATCACCGACTCGGCACGCCGGCGTTGGTGAGGATCTCGCGCGCCGGCAGGGCGGTGCTCTGGGCCGCGGTGAGGCCGGAGGCCGCGAGATGCGCGTCCACGATCCGCAGACCGACCGGGTACCCGGCGAAGTCCGGCAGCCCCACGGGCTGCTGCCCCATGAGCCGCGCGGTGGCGTCGCCGAGCACGTACGCGGTCAGGTTCCCCATCCCGGCCACGTCGATGTCGGCGGTGATCTTCTCGTAGGCGCGGTCCAGGGCGGCGCCGCTCAGCGCGTTCGCCCAGGGGCCCATGGCCTGCTCGCCGGCCAGCTCGCGCACGAAGGCCTCGGCGAGCCCCTCGGCGACGACGTGTTCCCCCACCGTGACGGTCATGGGGTTCCAGACGACGTTCGCGTAGCGCACGTTGTGGTGGAACTCGTGCGCGGCCACGTGGTGGATCTTCTCCAGGCTCGTCCCGGTGGGCCACATGACCAGGTAGATCGCCCCGGGGAAGCCGCCCAGGCCGAAGGAGCCGGCGCTGCGGACCGTCAGATGGTGGTCGTCGGGGTCGCCGAGCACGAGGACGACGTGCACGGTCTCGGCGTGCCCGATGCCGGGGGCCGCGCCGCTGATCCGCTCCCACGCGGCGGTGAGGGAGTCCTCGATCCGCTCCCACACCCGCGCCTCCCGCATCCGGTGCAGGGCCGGCTCGTACCGGGGGTCGTCGACGTCGAGGCGGAAGCCGCTGCCCATGCGGTGCGTCTCGACCAGGTCGCCGCCCGCGACGGACATCGCGCTGTGCAGCGGGCCGAGCATCTCCCGCAGGGCCTCGGGCCGCTCCTCCACCGGTCGCCGCAGGAGGTCGAGCATGGCGGTGGCGGTGTCGTGAACAACAATCTTCATGGCTCGGGACCGTAGGGCCTCCCGTAACAGGAGGGTCAAGCCCGGGCGGGGCCCTCCTTGAACAGGGGGTCGTGCCCGGCCCGTTCCTCAGAGCGCGAGCGGGTGTCCCGTCGTCGCGTCCACGTGGTCCGGGACCTCGTCGTGGCGGTCGCCCACGGACGGCGTCCCCGTGGGTTCGAACATCAGGATCGCGGCGCCGGCCGGCGCGTACGGGCGGTGCTCCGTGCCGCGGGCGACGGTGAAGGCCGCGCCCCGGGGCAGCACGACCGTGCGCTCACCGGCCGGCTCCCGCAGGGAGATGCGCAGCTCTCCCTCCAGCACCGTCGGTGTCGTCGTGGACGTGCCAGATGTGCTCGCCCTTCACCTTGGCGACGCGGACGTCGTAGTCGTTCACGCGCGTGACGATGCGGGGGCTCCACACGGTGTCGAAGGAGGCCAGGGCCTTGGCGAGGAGGATCGGTTCGCTGCTCATGGGCCCATCCTTGGCCATGCCGTACGGCCGGCGTGAGTGCTAGGAATCGCATATGGCGAAAGAATCCTCGCAAGCCTCGGGCGCGAGCAAAGCGAGCAAAGCGAGCAGCGCGGGAAACGCGAGCCGCTCGCCGGGCGTGCACCGGGTCGTCGTGATCGTGGACGAGAACTCGAACCCCTTCGAGCTCGGCTGCGCCACCGAGGTCTTCGGTCTGCGCAGACCGGAGATCGGCCGCGATCTCTACGACTTCGCGCTCTGCTCCCCCGAGCCCCGCACCCTGATGCGGGACGGCTTCTTCACGCTCACCGAAGTCGCCGAGCTCGCGGCGGCCGACGCCGCGGACACCGTGATCGTGCCCAACCGCCCCGACGTCGAGGTGCCCCGCCGGCCCGCCGTGCTCGACGCCGTGCGGCGGGCGCACGCGCGCGGCGCGCGCCTGATCGGCTTCTGCAGTGGCGCGTTCACCCTGGCCGAGGCCGGTGTGCTCGACGGGCGCCGGGCCACCGCGCACTGGCAGTGGGCGGACTCCTTCCGGGCCCGCTTCCCGTCCGTCCGGCTCGAATCGGACGTGTTGTTCGTGGACGACGGTGACATCCTCACCGCCGCGGGGAGCGCGGCCGCGCTCGATCTCGGGCTGCACGTGGTCCGCCGCGATCACGGCGCGGAGGTCGCCAACGCCGTGAGCCGGCGGCTGGTCTTCGCGGCGCACCGGGACGGCGGGCAGCGGCAGTTCGTGGAGCGCCCCATGCCGGACCTGCCGGACGAGTCCCTGGCGCCTGTCCTGGCCTGGGCCCAGGAGCGGTTGGACTCGGCGCTCACCGTGTCCGACCTCGCGGCGCGCGCGGCGGTCAGTCCGGCGACGCTGCACCGCCGGTTCCGGGCCCAACTGGGCACGACGCCGTTGGCGTGGCTCACGGGGGAACGACTCGCCCTGGCATGCCGGTTGATCGAGCGGGGCGAGTCCCGCTTCGAGGTCGTCGCGCGGCGCAGCGGCCTGGGCACCGCCGCCCATCTGCGCACGCTGATGCGCCGGGAGACGGGCATCAGCCCGTCCGCGTACCGGCGCCGGTTCGGGCCCGGGGTGATGTGAGGGAGACGGGCCGCCGGCCGGCTCCCGCTCTCCGGGGCCGCCGGTCGGCTCCCGCTCTCAGTGGCCGCCGGCCGGCCGCTCGCAGCCGCCTTCCATGTAGACACCGTGGACGTCGACCTCGCTGGTCCTGCCGTCGGTCGAGCCCTCCAGGCAGACAGGGTAGAGGCCGACGGTGAACGTCACCCGGCCGGAGGCCGGGGGGTCGACCTCGATCGTGTCGGGGGCGTAGCCGAGGCCCGCCAGGGCGTCGCGTACCGCGGAGTCGCTGACGGTGCCGGGGCGCGGGGCCGCGAGGGCGGCGGTGACCCGCCGGGCCTCGCGCTCGCCCCGGCAGCGGCTCTCGGCGGTCAGCGGCACGGTGCCGCGGAAGGCGCGGTTGTCGGCGTGGTTGGGCGGCCCGTCGGGGGGCCCGGAGCGCGCGCCACCGCCGGGGGCCGTGGCACCGGAGGCCGTGGCGCCGGGGCAGGGCTCGGAGACGGTGGGGGTCGGG